>JAICQC010000415.1 GCA_025938055.1 Anaerolineales bacterium
CACATGGTTATGCTTTTCGATCTGGGCAATGAAGGCAGCCCGCCGGGCAGCCATGAGTTCCGCGGGGTATTGGACGCCAACCGGTTTTAGGCTACCCAGGAGTTTTACAATTTCATCATTAGCAGGGATTTCTTCAATCTCCACCCCGTTACGCCTTTCGATCTGAGCGATAAAAGCTGCCCGCCGGGCGGATAATAACTCAGCAGGATACTGAGCCTTGACGGTTTTTAATCCTTCCAGCAGTCGGACAACCTGGTCTTCTGAAGCCAGTTCCTCGCGTACTTCCGCTTCATTGCGCTGTTTGATCTGGGCAATGAAGGCAGCCCGCCGGGCAGTCATGAGTTCCGCGGGATACTCACCGCCGACCGGTTTTAGGCTACCCAGGAGTTTTACAACTTCATCATTGGCAGGGATTTCTTCAATCTCCACCCCATTGTACCGGTCGATCTGAGCAACAAAAGCTGCCCGCCGGGCGGATAATAACTCAGCAGGGTATTCAGCCTTCAGAGCCTGTAGACTCTTCAGCAGTTCAAGGATCTCTTGATCGTGTGGAGAGGTTCTTGGTTTCACGATGCTACCTTATAGCCTAGTGCCTTGCGCAGTTTTGCAACTCCACGGTTCTGAATGACCTTAACATTATAAACTTCTTTTCCCATGATGTCAGCCGTTTCACGGAGGCTGAATCCTTCGAGAAAGCGCAAGATGATGACGTGCCGCTGATCCTCCGTCAAATCCTTCTTGATCGCCAGGATAACAGCATCGAACAGCATACGGTTTTCCAGATTGATCAGGGTGGAGTGCCCATCGTGCCGCAAAAAATCAACCGTTTCGAGGGGAGCTTCCCGATGGGAATGGCGCGCCTGATCTACGACGAGATGGTAAGTCGTTTCGTAGAGATACGAGCGCAGATTTGTGCTCGGTCCATTCCCCGCCGACCACTGGTCCAGCAGCTTGGCAAACACATCTCCCACAATATTATCTGCTTCGAGCGGGTCATTGCATAAGCGCAGTGCATAATTGTAGAGAGACGAGGAATAATGATCAAAGATCTCCACGAGCGCCTCTCTGTTCATATTCCTGGCAGCTTGCAGCAAGGGGTTATCGGTTTTCATTGAAACCACCACCACACATCAAACCACGGACGGAATCACAAAACTCGGATAATTTCATTCTCGACTGCAAATATATGAGTCATCATAGCATATGATGATTAAAAGATAATGACAACACGGCAGGATGCAAACCAATACAGGTATGATGGGAATGGAGTGATCTGATCGCCGTCCTCGGATTAAGATGCCGCCTTCGAGGAGAACGACTACCCTATCTTGTCCGGGCGCTGCCATTATAGCATCTTTCCACCCTATAAAAAACGTGTAAGCAAGTCCCCTATTTGGGTCATTGAAATACAAAGCCCCTGACGGGCTTTCCACCGTCAGGGGCTACTCCAGCTCACGAGCAAACCGGTCAAATGACCACATTCACCAGCCTTTTTTGCGCCACGATGACCTTCTTCGGCTCCTTCCCCTCCAGGAACTTTTGGACATGGTCACTCGCCAGCGCCGCAGACTTGATCTCCTCCTCACTCGCCTCCGCCGGGACGACAATTCGGTCGCGCAGCTTGCCATTCACCTGCACCGGGATTTCGATCGAGTCTTCCTTTGCTGCGGCTTCATCCACCTCGGGCCAGTGCTGTTGATGAACGGAATACGGCTTGCCCAGATAGTTCGTCCACAGTTCCTCGGCGATATGTGGGGCGACAGGAGCCAGCATCTTCAGGTAGATTTCGGTGGCTTCCTCCCACTCCGGAGTGCCAACCGCGCCTGCTTCACGCGCCCTGTACATCTCGTTCAATAATTCCATCATTGCAGAGATGATGGTATTGAACTCAAAATTTTCGAAGTCATGGGTCACCTTGCGCAGCGTCTGGTGAACACGCCGGCGCAAATTCCTCTTTGTTTCCTCGGAGGCAGACCCAGGCTGAGACGGATCGGTGAACAATGCCCAGATGCGGCGGATCCAGCGCGCGCTGCCTTCGATCCCCTGCGAATCCCAGGGGGCGCCCATTTCCCATCTTGCAAAGAACATCAGGTAGGCGCGGACCGTGTCTGCGCCGTATTTTTTTACCAAAACATCGGGCGCGACCACATTGCCGCGGCTCTTGGACATTTTCTCGTTGTCTTCACCCAGCACCATACCCTGGTTGCGCAATTGCATCATTGGCTCGTTGCCTTCGGTGATTCCCGCGTCGCGCAGTGCCTTGTGGAAGAAGCGCGTGTACAGCAGATGCATAGTGGCGTGCTCGATGCCGCCGGTGTAGGTGTCTACCGGCATCCAGTAGTTGTACTCGGCTTCGTCGAAGGGACCCTTGTCATAGTGCGGCGACAGATAACGCAGGTGATACCACGAGGAGCACATGAACGTGTCCATGGTGTCGGTTTCGCGGATGGCAGGCTCGCCGCATATCGGGCAGGTCGTGTTCTTCCATGTGGGGTGCAGCTTCAACGGGGATTCGCCGGTTGGCTTCCACTCCACATCTTCGGGCAGCATTACCGGCAGTTGGTCTTCCGGTACGGGATTCCAGCCGTGTACATCGCAATGGATCATGGGGATCGGCGCGCCCCAGTAACGCTGACGTGAGATCAACCAGTCGCGGTAGCGATAATTGACGGCTCGTTTGCCGATGCCTTTCTGTTCCAGCCATTCGACCACTGCCTTGATCGCCGGATTCTTCATGCCCTTTTCGTTCGTGGCTTGCGTCCCATTGAACGGACCGCTGTTGATCATGACGCCTTCGTGCTCGTGGGCAGCTTCCATCGTTTCGCCGCGTAGGGGCGAGTCATGACTCGCTCCTACTGGCTGGATCACCGGAACGACAGGCAACCCATACTTGCGGGCAAAGGCTAAGTCGCGTTCATCGTGCGCGGGGACAGCCATGATCGCGCCGGTCCCGTAGGACATCAACACATAGTCTGCAATCCAGATCGGGATGCGCTCGTCGTTGACAGGGTTGACAGCATACGCGCCGGTAAATACACCAGTCTTTTCCTTGTCCAAAGCTTCGCGCTCGATATCCGACTGGCGCGCAGCCTGCGCCTTGTATTCGTCCACGGCGGCTCTGTGCTCAGGCGTAGTGATCTTGTTCACCAGCGGATGTTCAGGCGAGAAGACCATGAACGTCGCGCCCCACAGCGTATCGGGACGTGTTGTGAAGATCTCGATCGGGTCGCCGGATTCTGTTTTGAAGATCACAGAAGCGCCTTCGCTGCGACCGATCCAGTTCGTCTGCAGGGTTTTGACACGCTCGGGCCAGTCGATACCATCGAAGTGCAGCAGCTCGTCGGCGTATTTTGTTGTCCGGAAGAACCACTGTTCCAGTTCCTTCTTAATGACAGGCGTGCCACAGCGTTCGCAAACACGTTCCTCGCCAATGACCTGCTCACGCGCCAGTGTCGTGTTGTCCTTGGGGCACCAGTCTACGGCAGACATCTTGCGATACGCCAGTCCCATCTTGAACAATTGGATGAAGAACCACTCTGTCCACTTATAGTATTCGGGGTCAGCAGAAACAGCTTCACGTTCCCAGTCGAACATCGCGCCCATGCTCTTCAACTGTGTACGCATCCGCTCGACGTTCTCGTGCGTGCGCGTCATGGGATGCACGCCTTCCTTGATCGCCGCATTTTCTGCGGGCAGACCGAATGCATCGAAGCCCATCGGGAACATTACGTTGTAACCCTGCATTCGTTTGAATCGCGCCCGCGCGTCCGAAGGCGTCATTGCATACCAGTGACCGATGTGCAGGTCGCCGCTGGGATAGGGCAGCATGGTCAGCGCGTAAAATTTTTGCCGGCTCTCGTCGATCACGGCGCGATACAGCTTGTCTGCTTCCCATTTCGCCTGCCACTTTGGCTCCATGACACGCGGGTTGAACGCATTATCCCTGTAGGCAGACTGTTGCTCTCTGGCAGATTCAGTTTTCTTTGCAGCAGTTTTTTTGATTGTTTTACTCTTCTTTGCTTCTATCATTCTTTCCTCATCAATATCAGGCTCTGATGGTAGTTTCCGGCTATTGGGCGACGTTTTGTGTGCATGTGAAGAGGCCCGGAAGAAGAGGCCCTTCTTTCCAGAAAATGTAATTGATTCGAATTCTCTTGTTCATTCGTGCCTCCTTTTAGATTTGACCATGG
>JAICQC010000516.1 GCA_025938055.1 Anaerolineales bacterium
AGGGCGAAGAGCAGTCCCAGTCCATCCGCGCGGAACGAAAAAAGCAGCCCGAGCTCAGGTGACCAGGGAATGGAAAACGCCGCTGGCTGACCGGCAGCGGCGAGTGGCAAAAGACTGGCAAAATACAACGTCAGAGCTGCGGGTAAGATCGCCAGAATCCAGCCCGCGATATTCCCCGCCCGCCGCGCAAACCAGGGCGCGATCAGCGCAAGCCCAAAGACGGAAAGCACTGAGAGAGCCAGGATCATTCTTCCTCCCTCGCCAACACCTTTTCGCGCAGTACAGGCACACGCTTGATATTGCGCTGCGCCATAAGCCAGGCCGAATCCACCCAACATCGAAACAATCTCGGTATTCTAAAAAGAGAGAAAGGCATGCCTTTTTCCTTTAAGAAAAGATCACTCCCTGCCACAATGTCGATCACCTGATTTTTATCATCTACTGCAGGCAGTCCCCCAATAAGATACGAAGTTAATAATCTTTCGATCTCGTCAACACGTGCATCGCACCTGGTGCTCACCCATTAATGATCTCTTTCATAGTCGCTGTCTTCAAAATCTCAACGCACAAAGAGGACGGAACTGCTTGCATAATCAACCAACTTCCAAGAGACGCTGTCCCACCCCCAAGCCTCTAGGCTCTTTAGCCCGCGTGGCCCCGCTACAATGAGATCGACATCTTGCTCTTCACTATGTTTAAGGATCTCAGCTGCCGGATCCCCCTGCCTCAGAAACGTTGTTGTCTCATATCCTCCACCCTGCAAGATGGCTTTTGTCTCTGCTAGAATAGTCCGTCCCTTTTGCTCAGCAAGTTCCGCATGGCGAGACACATAATGCAATTCTGCAGGGCTTGGCATCATGGAGAGCATAAAGGGGACTGGAGGTGCGAGGGGACGCGCTCCATACGCAGGCAGTGGCATAGAAGGATATAGTGGTTTCACATGTAGCACCTGGAGCTCGGTTTGCTCAGGCAGAGGAAACCGAGCCAGATATTGTGCAGCCTGGCGGGAGTTTTGCGAGCCATCTGTGGCCAGTAGCACACGCCGCAGCCCACGATAAGGAGTTCGCATTACCAGAACGGGCCAGCGGGCATTCTCGATGACCTGGTGAGCTGTACTTCCCAGTAAGATCTTTAGGATAGGATACAGGCCTTTGGCTCCGATCGCCATCAAATCCGTGTGGTTCTCACTACCGTACCTGATTATTCTCTTAGCGGTGTGGCCATGAAGCAATTTAGACTTCGGTTTAATAGGGCTTCCTTTAAGAATCTTTTCTGCCTCTGCAATGGCAGCCTTCAATCTAGATTTGCCAGGCGGCCGACCGGGAGCAATCACACTCAAGATTGTGATTTCGCTATCTGGAGGCAGTTGCAGATCTCGAATTAATTGAGTAGCTGCCATCGAATGTTCCGAGCCATCGACAGCAAGCTGAATACGAAAGGCCGCAGGAATTTCTCCATTCATAGCAAAGTCATTATACCCGCACGGACTAGGGATTACAACAATCGAACAGCGCCTAGGCCATGAATTAGAGAGCATTACCAGGAGGATTTTGAGCGAAGCTTCCTGATGGTAGAAGACATTCTAAATTGGGCCAGGCAAGAAGGTGTCCCTTTTTTATCGCGCGGTTCAGCAGCTTCTTCGCTCGTTGCTCACTGTTCGGGGGTTACGAGCTCGAACCTGCTTTGTCTCGGCATATACTTCGAACTTTTTCTCAACCCATCGCGCCGCCTCTCATGATGTTGACACGGTAATAATGCTATAATTTTTGTGACCTAATTATGTAGCCTTCCTTGAGTGCAACGAATTTGAATCCTTCCCAGTAACGACCCATGCGTAGAGCGACCTAATACTTGGCCAGGCTCGGATCGCGGCAACCCTTCCAGATTAGCTCTAGTTGCAATTAGCTGTTCACCTATCACCTTAGAGGGAGGGCTCAATCGTGCCCTTTGGCTATTGATTTGACGGTTTTGTCGCACTGTTGTTACGACCCATATCCCGGTCTTACAGGAGAAAAAGCTATGAACAACCAGAAGTACGAGGTACTCGTAATTGGCTTTGGAAAAGGTGGAAAAACGCTGGCTTCCTATCTCGGGGATAAAGGGATCGATGTTGCAGTCGTTGAGCAATCAAAGGCGATGTATGGTGGTACTTGTATCAATATTGCCTGTATCCCCTCAAAAGCATTAGCTTTGGCGGCTGAGGATGCTTATACATCCAAATTTAGTACCTTTGAAGAAAAGAATGCATATTACCAGAAATCACTGGCTCAAAAGGACGAACTCGTTTCCTTCCTTCGTCAACGAAACTATGACAATCTGAATAACAATCCGCATGTAACGGTCATAGACGGTAAAGCCTCATTTATCACGCCCTATGATGTACAAGTTGACAACAATAATGGCGAAGGTGCCCCATTGCGGATACACGCTGAAAAAATCTTTATCAATACGGGATCATTGCCTTTCATGCCTGCGATAGAAGGCTTACCGGATAGCAAACGTGTCTTCACGAGCACCAGCCTAATGGAATTACAACAACTTCCGCGCAAACTGGTGATCATTGGCGGAGGGTATATTGGTCTGGAGTTTGCCTCTATCTATGTCAGTTTCGGTTCTAACGTAACCCTGCTGGAGAGGAATGAAACTTTGCTGCGGAGCCAGGATCAGGATATCGCAGAAGCCGTGAAAACTGCGCTTGAAAAACGGGGGGTCCAGTTTCTTATGGGTGCGTCAGCACAGAAAATCTATGATCAGGATGACGGGGCAATTGTGGAGATCTTGGATAACGAGAATCACCAAAAACAGTTATCGGCAGATGCGATTTTGGTCGCTGTTGGGCGTGTACCCAATACGCTGGGGCTTGGTCTTGAAAACGCGGGAATACAAGTCGATGCGCGCGGTTTCATTGTTGTGGACGAATTCTTGCGTACGTCCATGCCAAATATTTGGGCGTTGGGCGATGTTAACGGCGGACCGCAATTCACGTATATTTCTCTGGATGATTACCGCATTGTC
>JAICQC010000014.1 GCA_025938055.1 Anaerolineales bacterium
ATATTCCCGCTCATGTTCTGCGTCAGATCGCAAAGGAAATTGAAAATGGCTAAGCGTGATACTGGTCAGGAAATTCTTAATGGCATTCGTGAAATAAAGGATCATAAGGCTGGCAAGAAGGCATTGCGTGTGCGTTCCTTGAAGGCACCTTCTTCCCCGAAAGTCATTCGGCAAAGATTAAAGCTATCGCAATCGGCATTTGCAGGTTTAATGGGTGTGAGTTTGCGTACTGTTCAGGACTGGGAACAAGGAAGGCGTAAGCCAAGTGGTCCCGCGGTTGCCTTGTTGAGAATTGCAGAGCAAAAGCCAGACGTGTTCCTGCATTTGTCATAAGCATCAAATAGCATGGATAAGAGTGTGAAGTAGATGCGCTGAGTTGGCAGAGAACGATCTTATCTCGGTGTGTGAAAAGTCACATCATATCCGCGCATCTGATCCCCTTCATATTCAAACTTCGCGGAGAAGAATTTCCCCTCTCGTATCCACGGCATGAAGATGTGGTCGCTCTCCCATAGAGACAGCGAGGTAACACGGTCATCAGGAATCCATTCGAGTCTGCCCTCAGGAGAGTCGATCAACTCGCCGGTGAAATCCGTCGCGGTGAAGACAAACACATACCAGTCATTGCCTTTGAATTTGGGGAACAAGAGCAAGCCGCACATCTTCGGCTCACGGATGGCTAAGCCAGATTCCTCATACACTTCCCGGATGACACATTCCTCCGGAGTTTCTCCCGCCTCGAATTTTCCACCCAACCCGTTCCATTTGCCTTTGTGGATATCGTTGGCTTTTTTGTTGCGATGGAGCATTAGCGTGCATCCATCACGCTTGACGTAGCAGAGTGTGGCGAGGATCATAATCATTCTTTCGCGCTCCCAGGCGAGCACCGGGACTCCCTGGCACCGCCCGCCAGGGCAGGTGTCATGAGCGGAGGCACTGTGCTCGTCAGTGCCGCAGACGAAGTGCAAGTAACATGGTTATAAAATATTTCAACGAACGCACGCTTCGACTACACTCCTCGCTATCGCTCGTCATTCCGCTCAGCGAGAAGTAACAGGGAACAGCGCTTCGAGCCCGCGCCAGATGTCATCGCGCCAGGCGGTGTAGTTGTGCCCGGCAGAGAACTCATGGTACGTCACGTTGTACTGCCGCTTATCCAGGATAGCGATCATGCGGCGGTTGTCGTCGAGCAGTTCGTCCAGCGTACCGACGTCCATCCAGATCTGCAGGTCGCGCCCCTGCCCGTAGCGGACGAGGTCCACGGCGGCAAAATCACGGTCATCGATGGCAAACACTCCGGATTGGCATAACACCTTTCCGAAGATCTCAGGCATCCGCAGACCCGTATAGAAAGACATCAACCCGCCAGCCGATGCACCCAGAACGCCATATTCGCCCGGGTGATTTTCAATGTTGAGGAGCCTAAGGTGCTTACGTGCCAGCGGCAGGACCTCACGCTCCAGCCACGCAATCGTCGCGTCGGAGCAGAAATATTCCACGTTGCGGCGGCTGCGCCCGTTTTGCAGGAAAGCGATTGCGATCGTGCGGATGCGTTTCTCCGCGATGAGGTTATCCACGACCGTGGCAAGCCGGGCGCGATGCAGATAATCATACCCATCGTAGACGATCAAGAGCGGCACGACTCCACCAGCGGGCGGCTTGTATAAATAGATGTCGCGTTCGCCATCGTCCTGCAGGAAGTCTGTGCTGACGCGGTGGCGCGTGATCGTGCCGCTGCGAACGTCCGCGCGGCGCATGGAGAACGGTGAGGGCATGGTCTCAGACATGTAGAAGAAATTGTTACGGCTTCCCATGCCGTTGCTGACTGTGTTTCCGTTCAAAGGATCGAGGATCTTTTCCTGCGTGAAGGGATCGTAGAAAGCATACTCCACATACGCGTCGCGCGGCACGGTCAGGGTGCAGGACCAGACGGTTGGAGCCGAAGCCGATTTGAATGCTTTTGGCTCCGCTTCCCAGCCATGGACATCGCTGATCAAATGCGGCGCGTACTCTCCGTTCCAGATGAACGTGGCGCGGTTCCCATGCACGACCGGGTTGCCAGATTCCCGCGCGCGCCGGATGGTCAAGTTGGAGGGTGTCATCGGCTGAATGTGCCCATCAATTCACTTTCTGCCAGAATGTGCCCTTCCATTTCCCTGAGCACTTCCTCCTTCGTCGCGCCGGGCAGAAGGTTGATGCTGCTGGCATCGAGCGCATAAAGTTTGAAGTAGTAGCGATGCGTGCCGCTCGGCGGGCAGGGACCATCGTAGCGCGAATTGCCAGAGGAGTTCCTGCCGACGTATATGGCGTTGGATTCCACATTTTTGCCTGTCACCGGCAGATTCTCTGGCAGACTCCGCACAACTGCCCGGATGTTAAATAGGACCCAGTGCACCCAGGTGCCTCCGGGCGCGTCGGGGTCATCCATGATAAGCGCAAAGGACTGGGTGCCCGTGGGCGGCTCGGTCCAGGCGAGGGCAGGCGAAACATTGGTTCCGTTGCAACTATATTTGGCAGGGATGGATTGTCCGTTGACGAACGCGTCGCTTGTCAATTCAAGGGACATGGTTACCTCCGTGGCGCGTGATTCAGGCGTCGCTGTAGCAGCGCACAGGACGCCATCGTGCTGGCGAGCAGCAAAAGTATCAAATAATAGATCAGCCTCATGGCAGATCTTCTCTTCTGACTCCATCGAACTGCATAATAAAATTCGAGCCGTAGGCAAGAGATGCCGTCTGGAAGCCGGCTTTCACTTCGCCTTTCAGGATGCGCTTCATGATCTCGACCGTGGTGAGCGCCGTGCAAGTATATCCCTCGGGCGTGAGCAATTTGGAGACGGCGCGTCCCCCGTTCTGGGCTGTGACCTCGCCGATGAAAACTGCCGAGGCATTCCTCCTCCGTTCCTCCTTTGGTCCCTGGATAAACGTATTGACCAGCCTCTTGAGGACAGCTTTTACCGGGCGGTTATACAGCAAAGGTCCGACCACGCGCATGGCGCGCATCAGCCTGATCGCGTTCCGAGGCAGAGCCAGATACGCTTCGATGTTCGGGATACCCGTGCTGTAATACGCCGTGCTGACGTCTCCCCAGGCTACAGACACGACCCTGGTGTAGCCGCGCCCGAAATCGCGCTCACGCACATTCCAGGCAGGCGGCACCTGGAGCAGTTCCCCATCCCGGCGGATCATGCCCTGCCGGTGCATGTTCTCGATGGCAGACTTCGCCGTACCCTGTGAGACACCCGCGCCCACCCCGCGTAAGAAGAGGCGGTATTGTCTCGCGCTGGGGAGTCTCTTTTTGAGATGCGCGGCGAGGCAATCGGAGGGGACCACGTCAAAGCCGGCGCCGGGCAAAAGCATGATACCTGCTCCCTTCGCCTGCTCATCCATGGCAGCCAGCGCTTCGAAGCCGGGGATCTCGCCGCTGATATCCACGTAGTGGCGTTTCGTCCGCAGGCATGCTTCCGCCATTTGACGGAACGTATGCACGAACGGTCCGGCACAATGCAGCACGGCATCCACCTCGAGCAGCGCCGCATCCAGCTTTGCCGCGTCGCTCAGGGGGAAGGCACGACATTCAAGACCATATTGTTCCGCCTGGGCGCGCAGCTTCTTTTCATTGCGTCCCGCCAAAATGAGACGCAGTCCCTGCTGGAGGGCATGCTCGACGATCAGTTGACCGGTATATCCGTATGAACCATAGAGAAGGAAATTTGACATATCCGTCGTTTGAACGTTCAAACGTTTTACGTTATAACCGTTTTACAAAATGCACCAGGCGCTCTGCCTCTTGATATCCCAATTTTAGATGGGCAGCGATGCTAGCATGGTTTTCCAGCCACGTGTCCGAAGCCATTTCGATACAGCCTTTTGCGCGCGCCCAGCCCTCTGCAACCTGCACAAGCTCTCTGCCAAGTTTCTGCCCGCGCAACTGCTCGTCCACATACCAGGCTTCGATATAACCAACGGGGGACGTCTCGCAGCCTTCGCCATAGTCGCGGAGTCCCGTTTCGATAAAAGCGATCGCGCCCTCGTCCACATGGGAAGCGACAAAGACCGCATAGTCAGGGTCTGCCAGCCGGTCGTCCAGGTCGAAACTCAAATACTCGATCGGCGCCTCGGGCCACAACGCCTGGCGCATCCGCAGCCAGTCCGTCTTGTCTGCCTGTGTGGCGCGTCGAATCGTGAAACTCATGCGAAGCATCCTCCATACCAAATCGAGACCCCGAGATTTTCTCAGGGTCTTATTGTAAACTACTCCTCAGCTTCCACTTCTTCGTCACCGCTGCGTTTGGAGAGACGGTGGTCGAGCATCAGCACGGCAGTACCGCGTTCCTCGATCAACCTCAGTTTGGCAACCAAGTCCGCCGCGTTCTTTTCCTCCTCTACCTGCTCGGCGATGAACCACTGCAGCATGACCTGCGCCGCGTAGTCCTTCTCCTGCAGTGCCAGCTCGTACAGGGCATGGATGGAAGCCGTGACCTTCGTCTCATGTTCCGCGACCTGCTCAGCCACTTCGAGATTCGATTTCCAGGTAGCCGCAGGCGCATCAATAGCTTTCAGGTACACACGTCCACCGGCGTCCAGGATAAAGTTGTAGAACTTCATGGCATGGTCGCGTTCCTCATCTGCCTGGAGCCGCATCCAATGTGCAAACCCTGTCAGGTTCTTATCCTCGAAATACGCCGCCATCGAAAGATAGAGGTAGGAGGAGAAGAACTCCTTGTTGATCTGTTCGTTCATGGCATCTTGCATCTTTTGTCCGATCATAATAGGCGAGCCTCCTGAGTTAATTATATTCTTTGGTAACCATCGGATAAACGTGAGTCATTCTCCGCCGAAGACGAAAAGGTCCTTCAAGGACTCGTGATAGAGGTTATGCCGGATGGCATCGGCGAAGATCGGCGCGACGGACAGTATCTTTAGTTTGGAGTGCCTCTTCTCAGGCGGGAGATAGACAGTATCAGTGGTGATGATCTCCGTGATCTGCGGGACTTCCGCCAGCCGCTCGAGACCGCCGCGTGTGAACACACCGTGCGTGCAGATCACCAGAATCTCTTCGACTCCTTCGTCAATCAGCAGCCGGCTCAGTTCGTGGATGGACCCGCCCGTGGCGATCTCATCATCATAGATAAGGGCGCGTTTGTGACCTTGCACCTGGTGCCCTACCAATCCTCGTATCCTAACTTCCGAATCTGAAACACGCTCCTTGTCCCCGGCGGCGACCGGCAGTTTGAGCACGCTTGCAAAGCGTGCCGCAGACTTTGCATGCCCCATATCCGGCGAAACCAGGATCGCATTCTCCAGTTCGCGCGTTGCGAGATACTCATTGAAAACAAGCCAGCTGCTCAGTGGGTCCGTCGGCAGGCTAAAAAAACCGTGCACCTGCGGGGAATGGAAAACCATGCTCATCACATGCGTGGCTCCGGATGCCTTTAGCAGGTCCGCCACCAGGCGGGCAGTAATGGAAATGCGCGGCGCATCCTTCTTGTCGGAACGGGCAAACGAGTAATAAGGGATGATCGCATGGACTTCAGACGCGGCTGCACTGCGCGCAATATCAAGCATCATGAAGAGTTCCATCAGATGATCATTCACAGGCTGGGAAAGAGATTGCACAATATAGACACGCCGGTAGCGCACCGTCGCGCCCAACTGGATGTAAAGATTGTCATTGCTGAAGCGGGTGATATACGTGTCGTCCAACGGGACGCCCAGCTCGTGGGCAATGCTTTCCGCCAGCGCGGGATTCGAACTGCCGCTGAAAAAACGGACCTGATCTGCGGGGACGGGGGCTCTGGTCATCCTGCCTCACTTGTCAATGGGTCTTGCAACAATGCCTTATCTTACACTGAGTTTATTGGATTTGAAAGAAGAGAACTGCCGTTCATGCAAGGAACAACACTGCCACCCCAGCAATGGCAAGCAAGGTGCCGATCACAGCCTGCCAGCCAATCTTTTCCCTGAAAACAAAATAACTGATTGGCAAAATGATCACCGGCGGCAGCGCCATCAGCGTGCTGGCTACTCCTACTTCAGCGTGCTGGACCGCGAGCAATGATGAGGAGACGCCGAGCACAGGCCCCACCAGAGCGCCGAGAGCAAGTAGACGGATGACCTGCGGCTTCTCGCGCAGCGCGGCAAACGTCGGACCGCTTTTGCCATCAAAGATAGTCCATGCCCAGATAAAAATGACCGCCGCCAGCATGCGGATCGCATTCGCCTGGAACGGCGAGAAATCTCCGAACATAGCCTGTTTCGAGAGAACAAGTCCCACTGCCTGACCCAACCCTGCCAGCACGCCGAAGATCACGCCCCGCCTCGTATGTCCATGCGGTGTATCCGGCGGTTCTTCGTGAGACAGGACTACCCAGGCGATCCCTGCCAGCGCCAGGACGATGCCGGTGATCTGCAAGGCAGTGAGTGTCTCGCCAAAAAATATCCATGCAATGATGGACCCAAAGATCGGCGCGAGGCTCAACAGCAGCGTGCCAAGACGCGCTCCCACCGAAACCAAAGACTGAAACAGGAAGGCGTCGCCGAGTGATAATCCTACGATCCCGGAAATGCTCAGCCACAGCCAGCGCGAAGACTCCGCTGAGAATGGCAGCGGCTCGCGAAAGAGAAAAAGATTGATAATGATGAGGTAGATCAAGGCGAACGTAAGGCGTATGCGATTCGTGACCTGCGACCCAACCATTCGTCCGGTGACTGTGAATATCAAGGCAGTAAATGCAAAGAAAAAAGAGGTTGCCAGCCCTGCAAGCTCACCGATGAAATTCATATTAAGTTTTCCTTCAATGGAAAGATAAGCCTGAACTGCATGTACGGAAGTGTGGAATCCAGCGCGGAACACGATTCATATAATCTTCGTATTCTCTGCCAAAGGTGTTTTTGAGAATAGGTTCCTCGATAAGAAGGATCATCAAATGGAAAGCAATCATAAAGAATATGAAATAAGCGATCAGCAGCCCCGAACCAAACCAGGCAATAAACCCCAACTGGACCAGTAACGCGCCCAGATAAATCGGGTTGCGTACATGGCGATAGAAACCGTTCACGATCAATCGTCTCGGCGGGTCAAGATGGGCAGGTGTGCCTCGCCCTCTGGAGACAATATCTATGGAACAGCGGATGAGGATGGATGTACCTGTGAGCCACAGGGGGAACGCCAGCAGGCGGATGATGCCGGGCTCAAAGATTTGTTGGCTTTGTGAGGCAAGCAGGTAGGGAAAATAAAAAGTGAAAAACCCATGCATACTTCCCATATAGAGGATGGTCTTGATGGTATTCATCCTATTTCGGAAGCCGCGGAATCCAGCGCGGAACTCTCCGGAGGTATTCCTGATAACCCGTGCCGAATTTTTCCTTCAAAGTGGGTTCTTCATAGAGTGTAACAAATAAATGAACGACAAGAAAAACAAGAGCCAGATAAACGATCAGCCAGACAAACTTAAACCACAGGAAGTGCCCCTGCAGGATGAGAAAGACCCCCACATACATGGGGTTGCGGACATAACGATAGAAGCCTGCCACAACCAGTTCCCTGGGCGGGTCGATGGGTGCAGGTGTGCCGCGTCCTTCCCGAAGGAAGTTCCAGAAACTCCAGAGAAGAATGACGACACCCATCATCCAAAGAGGAAGCGCGAGATAAGCAAGGAAACCTGTTTCGATCTGCGGGCCATTTCGCAGGAACGCCAGAGGAATATAACCAGCAACCATTCCCGGCATGACAATCAAAAACAGAAGAGATCGAAGAGCAGTCATGATGTTTTCCCTGGATTCACCCTGCGATCTGTTGTAGATGAAAGTTGAAATGTTTCACAGGATAATGGAATAACCTCTCGAGAGTCATGAATTCATCAAAGTTGGGATCCCATTTTGTCGGGTAATACATACCGCGTTCCCATTCATGATCATTGATCGAATCAATTTTACGTAAAAGTGAAAAATACGTGCGGTCGAAGATCTTTCCTATCCGTTGATGTGTAAAGACCCTGCCCTGTCCACGCGCGCCCAGTGCGTTGATCCAGTTGAAGGGCGCTGTAAAAACATTCAGCAGCCATGCGAACCATTTGGATGAGCCTTTCGGCAATCTGCCCCACAGGCGCGCCATAGGCAAAAGCATATTCGTGATGATAAAACCAAAGGTCATATGCGCCAGGATCTCGCCATTCGTCCAGCCAGGGTTGAGGCTTTGTTTTTGGAAATCCTGCTCGGATAGGGAGACCAACAATCGATGGAACTCAACGCGCGCCGAGTCGAACTGAAGGCGGATCTCTTCTCTTCTTGAGCTTGTTTTCATGTCTCAACTCTGCTTCTGGCAAATCGTGAGACCAGGAATCCGCTCACCACGTACCAGAACACGATATCAAGAATCAAAAACAGGATATTACTTTCCCTGCAGACTTCCCCCGGCGGACAGGGTCCCCATGCCAGGTAAAACGGCAGCGGAAATCCCCAGGGAAAAGTGTCTGAAATCGTAGAAAGGGTATATATACGCCAGAGATAGCCCAAGAGAGTAAACAAAATAAAGACGACGACAATCTTGGTAAGGCTGGGTCTGAGGAATGTCTTCACGAAGAGTTTATCTTACGAGGGCAATATTATTCTTCCAACCGAGAAAGATTGTAGGCAAACGTCACGGCGCCTAACACGAACATCACGCCGCCGAGCAGGTTCACATGCCAGCGCTCGACTCCGAGATCCGTCACATCAACCGGCAGCAGCCCAAAACCGATGAGCAGGAGGATCGCGCCGATCAGGGCATCGATGATTCCACTGATGATAAACACCAGGCGCCTGGCTTTATTGGGAGGCATATTATTCATATAATGTCTCACTTTAGAGCCTTGCGAAGGACATGCCTTCGCAAGGCTTTTTATTTACCGCGCTTCTTCAGCCACTTTAACAGCTTATCGGTGGACCAGCAATTAATCACGTCATTCTTTGTCAGCCAGGCGCGGCGGGCGGTTGCCACTCCGTACGGCAGCATGTCGAGGTCCTCCTCGGAATGCGCGTCAGTGTTGAGAGCGATCGGGATGCCTAGTTCTTTGGCGCGGCGAGCGTGGATATCGTCCAGGTCGAGGCGAGCAGGATGGGCGTTGATCTCCATCGCCACACCCGATTCCGCGGCTGCCTTGAGCACCGCTTCCATATCCAGGTCCGCGCCTTCGCGCTCCTGAATCAGGCGTCCCGTGGGGTGACCGATAATGTCCACGTGAGGGTTGCGGATGGCGTTGATGACGCGCTGGGTCACCTTCTCGCGCGGCTGGCGCAAACTGGTGTGCAGTGAGGCGACGACCAGATCAAGACTCGCCAGGAATTCATCTGGATAATCCAGAGTGCCGTCAGCTTTGATTTCCACTTCGCTGGCATGCAGGACAAGTATGCTGTCGCCAAGCTGCTTTTGGATTTTCTTGATCTCTTTGGCTTGTTCCTTATGCGCTTCCATGCTCAAGCCGCGTGTCACGCCCAGGCTGACGGAATGGTCGGTAAAGGCAATCACTTTTATGCCGCGCTTGGCTGAGGCGCGCGCCATCTCCAACATGGATAGTTTCCCATCGCTCCACGTTGAGTGCATTTGCAGATCCGCCTTGACGTCCTTTTTCTGAATCAGCTTCGGGAGCTTGTTTGCTTTGGCAGCCTGGATTTCGCCGCGGTCCTCGCGCAGCTCGGGAGGAATCCACGGAAGCCCAAGCACATCATACACTTCCTCTTCTGTCTTGCAGAAGATCTCACTCCCATCGAGGATATTTTTGAAGGAATGATCGGATAATGATAAATTTTTTGCCAGCGCCATCTCGCGCAGACGGATGTTGTGTTCCTTCGAACCAACGGCGTACACCATGGCGGTGCCAAATTCTTTGGGCGGATGCACCCATAACTGCACGCGCAAACCGTCGTTGAATTCGATGCTTGCCTTGGTGGGTCCCTTTCCAAGTACACGGTGGATGCGCGGCATTTTGACGAACATATCCATGATCGCAGAAGGGTCGTTCGAGGCAACCAGGATATCCAGGTCACCGACCGTGTCACGCATTCTTCTGAGGCTTCCACCCGGCTGCGCGTCGACGACCCCCTTCACCTTTTTGAAATCGGCGATCAACGCCTGCGCGATCGGGAAGGCGCGACCTAACGGGATCCGTACCGTCCTGCGCGAGAGCGATGCAATCCCCTCGAGGATCGCCGCTTCGCTTTTCGCTCCCATGCCAGGCAGGTCGCGCAGCTTGCCTTCCTTCGCAGCCGCTTCGAGTTCCGCGAAGGTGGTGATGTTCAATGCCTTCCATATCATGGAAGCGCGCTTCGGTCCCAACCCGGGAATCGGCAGCCACTCCACCAGACCGGTAGGTACTTCCTTCTTGAGCTTTTCCAGAAATTCCAGCTTTCCCGTGCTAAGCAGTTCATCGATCTTTTCAGCGATGGCTTTCCCCACACCGGGGATGTCTTCGAGCTTGCCCTCCTTCCAGTATTCGGAAGCCTCACGTCCCAGATTCAACAGGCTGTCGGCGGCTTTGCGATAGGCAAGGGTTTTGTAGACGATCTCGCCTTTGATCTCCAGTAAATCGGCAATCATCGTAAACGCCTCAGCGAGCTGACGGTTGTTCAACATTACGATAAATCCTTTCTCTATATCTTTAGGCAAATTATACGCCTGTTGTTAAACACAGCAGAGATGGTGATTTGATTATTTTCTGGTTTGAGGCTTTGCGAGTTTCTTCTTGATTTTATGATACCATCCCAGAATGGATCATACTGACCACGTCAATTTGTTGAAGCCAGCAGATCTATCCTCCGGCGGCACCTGGGCGGACTTCGGCGCGGGGTCTGGCGCGTTCACGCTGGCGCTGCGCGAACTGGTGGGTCCGCATGCGAACATCTATGCGGTGGATAAAGATCAAAGAGCTCTACGGAGTCTGGAAAAGGCACACCGGGAGAAATTCGCAACATCTCAGAACATACACCCAGTCCGCACGGATTTTACCGGCGCTCTCTCCCTGCCTCCGCTAGATGGGATCGTGATGGCAAATTCACTGCATTACTTCAAAGATAAGGAAAAAGTCCTGCGGCACGTACGCTCGTTCCTGAAGATGAACGGTGTATTACTGCTCGTCGAATACAACGTGGACTCGGGCAATCCATGGGTTCCCTATCCATTGTCATTTGAAACCTTCCAAAAACTTGCCCCGCGCGCCGGGTATACGGAGCCAGAATTGCTGGCAAAAGCGCCTTCGAATTTCCTGCGGGAGTTTTATTCTGCCGCTGCCTATCGAGTCCCGTAGCACAATTTTTTGTTTTAAAAACTGATCACTTGACCGTCAGCCATACTCCCACCAGGACGATCCCCAGCCCGACGGCGCGTGTCAGATCCATGGGACGACCCATTGACCCGAGCAAGGCAAAGTGGTCGAGGATTGTGCCAACCAATAATTGCCCCGCGACAATGGTCGTGATGGAGGCGGCAACACCCACACGTGGAATCATGTAACTGATCGCGGCAATAACGATGAGACCAAAGACTCCCGCGCCGAGTACATACCACGGAACACCGCGCCACTGCGCGAGTTTTCCGCCACTATAAAACAACAGCGGAAGCATCGCCAGCAACGCACCACCAAGGTGGACAATAAATACACTTTCGAAAATCCCGAGCCGCTGCGTGATCATACTTGCCATGGGACTTTGCAGTCCCACCGCCACACCGCCTGCCAGACCGATCAAAATAATGAGGAGGAGCGATTCCATAGTGTGTCCTTTGGTTTTGCCGCTTGTCGTCTTATTCATTTTTAGATAACTCTGTGAGCGATGATACTTGATTTATTTGCATCATGCCATGAGCCATTGTGCATGCTCTACAAAACCCTACATACCGTCATACGATTAAGAAACTGAACCCCGTTCATGCTTCTTGGGGAGACGCCTTCGCGCTTTCCTTACGGAAATTCCCAAGCAACTCGGTTAAAATACCTCCATGCTCCGAAGCATCATATCTCGCATCCTGCTTGCGTTTTCCATCTTTTTACTTATAGCCTGTTTCCCGCAAACTCCCATGCCGGCTGTCTTCACCGCGACACCGCTTCCTCCCTCGACAGAAGTCCCGCCCACCGATGCCTCTCAACCGACGGAAACGCCGACTGTCGTCCCCACGCTCCCGCCCGCGCTGGGGCACGCGCAATATACGATCGACCTGCAGTTGAATTACACCGCCAAAGCTGCGACGGTGAACGAGACGATCATTTACCCCAATTGGACGGGTGAAACGCTCACCCACCTCATGCTTGCCGTGCAGCCCAACTTGTGGACCGGTGGCTTTAGCCTGAAATCCATTGCAGTGGATGATCAACCGGTTACCAATTACACCATCGGGAGTGGTAGCCAACGGCTGGAGGTTCCATTGCCGCAACCGTTGCCGCCCAGCGGGACCATTACGGTTGCCCTGGAATATGGACTGATCCTGCCGCAAATGCAAGCCTACAGCAACCCGGAAGAAGTGCGCCCGCAGATCTACGGTTACTCAGACCGCCAGGTCAACTTTGTAGACTGGTATCCTTTCATCGTGCCATATGCCCCGGGGCAGGGCTGGGTATTGCACAACCCCTGGTATTACGGTGAACACCTGATGTATGATCTCGCCGACTTTGACGTTACCGTAACCTTTATTGATGGAGCGAATCCAAAAGTCGCCGCATCGGGGGCAGAGGTACTTTCGCCAACAGAGACAACGCCGGAGGGCGCAGTGAGCCGCCAATTCATCCTCGAAGCCGGAAGGACATTTGCCCTGTCGATGAGCGATCATTTCAAGGTTGCCCAGCAAACGATTGGTGACGTCACCATCTACAGTTATTATTTTGGGCTGTACGATGCGCCCGGTCAGGCAATGCTGCGCACGACTACCGAAGCGATGCAGACCTTCAGCGAACGTTTCGGTCCGTATCGGCACAAAACTCTTTCGGCGGTACAGGGTGATTTCAACGATGGCATGGAGTTCTCCGGGCTGTATTTCATCAGTCGTGATTATTTCAATCTATATGACGGCACGCCGAAGAATTATCTCGTGGCGATCGCGGCGCACGAGACCGCGCACCAGTGGTGGTTCGATGCAGTAGCGAACGACCAGGCGCTCGAGCCCTGGCTTGACGAGGCGCTTTCCACCTACAGCGAGCGCATTTACTATGAATCGGTCCATCCCGATCTTGTGGACTGGTGGTGGGGCTATCGTTACTTTGAGTTTCAGAATGCCGGCGCGGTGGACACCGCTATCTATGATGGCGATGGTCAGCGACCGTACT
This sequence comes from Anaerolineales bacterium, assembly GCA_025938055.1. The sequence continues at coordinate 13,289 of JAICQC010000014.1, forward strand.
GGGATAAGGTCTATCTCACCGGCGCGCGCTTCCTTGAAGATTTGCGGGAGCGCGTGGGCGATGAGATCTTCTTTGCATTCCTCAAGGATTACTACAATCAATCGGTAGGCAGGCAGGTCACAAGCGCGGATTTCTTCCGCGTGTTCCGTGAAAACACCGCCGCCGATATTACTGAGCTGATCATTACCTACTTCAAGAATACATACTAACCAATGAAGACTTCAATGCACTTCGGGCAGATGGGACGTATTGCGCGTTACGCTTTACGTTTGGTCTTTTGCTTGTTGCTGACTGCTTGCTCTTTCCCGACCTTGGTTACCACTCCTCCTCCGCTTGTGCTGGTAACGTCGAACCCGGGTGCTGCGCCTACTTCCACGCCGTTTCAGCCTGCCGGCGCGACGCTGCCTCTGCCTGGGCCGCCGACTCTTGCATCCACGTTTACTCCGGTACCTCCCACCGACACACCTCTCCCAACGCTGGAGTTTACAGCTACGCCGCTGTCCTCGCCAACTGCTCCATCAGCCTCCGCCCGGACGCAATATACGCTATACGCGTTACTCGATTATTCCGGTCACCAGCTGGGCGTGGATGAGACTATCCGCTACACCAACCAGACCGGGGTAACACTCGGCGAACTGGTGCTGGCTGTCCAACCAAACCTGAGGGGCGGTTTCACACTCGAGAATGTTATGCGCGACGGCACATCATTGGAGTACGTTCTTGACGGACAAAGACTCACCGTCAATCTTCCAGATGGGCTTGCGCCGAACGCACAGGTGATCATCACCGTGCGCTTCCGCATTTCCATCCCAGCCAAGATCAAGGAACATCCCTACGGCTATGACGTGGACCAGGTCAACCTTACGGACTGGTACCCATTCGTGGTGCCGTATGTTCTGGGACAGGGTTGGGTCCTGCACGAGCCGAGCGTGGTGGGCGAGCATCTTGCCTATGATGCCGCGGACTTTGAAGTGAACATCCGAACCGCACAGAGTGATATTGTCATTGCGGCGAGCGGGCTTGCCGATTCTCAACCCAACGGCGAATGGGCGCGTTATCAACTTGCCGGCGCGCGCACCTTTGCATTTTCTGCCAGCGACCAGTTCCTTGTGTACGATGCCAGCGCGGGCGCTGTGAGGCTCCAAGCCTATTATTATCCCGGCTATGAAACGCAGGGCGCAGCGATCCTCAACGCGGCAGTCCGCGCCGTGGGGATCTTTGAAGCAAAGTTCGGCGCGTATCCCTATAGCAGCCTGAGCATTGTGCAGGCGGATCTGAACGATGGGCAGGAGTACGATGGTCTCGTGTTTCTGGCGACCAAGTTCTACAACGAATATGACGGCTCGGCGCGTAGCAATCTCGTTGCCATTGGCGTGCATGAGATCGCGCACCAGTGGTGGTTTGGGCTGGTGGGCAGCGACCAGGCGATGGAGCCGTGGCTGGACGAAGCCATGGCAGTCTATAGCGAAGCGATCTTTTATAAATTTATATATCCCAACTCGCATGATTGGTGGTGGAATTTCCGCGTGAACTGGTTTGGCCCGTCGGGCTACGTGGATACAACGATCTACGAACATGCGACCTTCCGCGCCTATGTGAATGCATCCTATCTTAACGGCGCGAATTTTCTGGAAGCTTTGAACCTTCGTATGGGTGACGGTGCCTTTTTCCTCTTTTTACAGGACTACACCTCACGTTATGGACGCGGACGCGCGACTACCCAGGAGTTCTTCGCCATCGCGCGCCAGAACACCACAGAGGATATTTCTGATTTGATCAACGCCTATTTTAGAGGGAGTTATTAATGGAGAGTCTGCGCAGCGCCCAGATAAGGGCAGTCTGACCAATATTAAGATTGCGATTTCTGGCGGGTTAACGCGCTACTTTGTCTGTACCGCAGTTACTTCTTTCCTATCAAATCTCACCATTGCCGTAAACGCGATCCTCTCCGAATTGATCGGGCGCAGGATCTCCCATTCGATGTCGAGCATCGGCATCATCGCGTCGTTTAATACGCCCAGCCATAAAACGGGAAAGTCCTCGCTTTTGTCTGTGGGGCGCAGATTGATCTCGATTTTCTCCGGTTCACTGCCTCCATCCAAAACGGATACTTCGGCATAGGCAGGCTGGTTGAACGCGTCAGCGAACTCTGACCCTTCCAGTCCCGATGAAGCATGACTCGCAGCGAGGATCGGTTCCCGGCGAAAGTCCCTGATCAGGAGCTTGGACTTCTTGGAGCCGATGAAGCAGGCAATCTGATGATCACGATTCTTGGAGGCAACGGGAAGGAGGGCATTTTCGCCTTGCAAATAGATCTGGACATTGCCTCTGTATAAGTAGTTTTCCTTGGACATGTGAAATTCTCCATACTATTCATTCTTAATAGAAGTAAATGCAATGTAGAACACATGTTCGAGTCTGTCAAGAGGAAGATTAAAATTTACTCAGGAATCGTTGTCTGTTACAATGTCAACGGATTGGATGAAAATCGTCTTCCCATGGAACTGGAACACAGCTACATAAATACGAATGGCATCCGCCTGCATGTTGTGCAAGCCGGACCCAAAAGCGGAGTCCCTGTCCTGCTGCTGCACGGCTTCCCGGACTTTTGGTATGGGTGGCGGAAACAGATTCCTGCCCTGACAGCCGCGGGCTGTCGTGTCATTGTCCCTGATCAGCGTGGTTACAATCTGAGCGACAAACCGGTGGGGATCAAGTCTTATTGCGTCGACACGCTGGTAGAAGATATAACAGGTTTGATCAAAGCACTGGAGTATGAAAAGGTTAACCTGGTGGGACATGATTGGGGCGCGCTGGTCGCCTGGATGCTGGCGATCCAACATCCCGAGAAATTACATCGATTGGGGATCATTAATGCACCTCATCCTTCTGTAGTGAAACGCTTCCTGCAGCGTGACTTTGAACAAATGCGTCGTTCCCTCTATGCCTTATTCTTTCAGCTGCCATGGTTGCCTGAATTAAGTATGCGTATGGGGAATTGGTATGGTGCGGCACTTGGTATGCGTAGGAGCGGCAAGCCTAATGCGTTTACGGATGAGGATATTGAAAAATACAAGGAAGGCTGGTCGCAGCCCGGTGCCGTCACTGCCATGCTGAACTGGTATCGTGCTGCGGCACGCTATTTACCTCAGATTACAAATGGCATGCGAGTATCTATCCCTACTCTGATCTTGTGGGGCGTGCAGGACTCTGCCCTCTCTCGCCGTATGGCGCGCCCCAGTCTCGATTATTGTGACGATGGCAACCTGATCTACTTCCCCGATGCCACACACTGGGTCCAGCATGAGGAAGCAGATGAAGTCAACCGGCAGTTATTAGCGTTTATTTCTCTATAACCGCCCCACTGCGCGCCAAAAATCACCAACTGGCAGCATTTAGCTCCCAGTTGTTTGTTATGAGTCGTCAGCCTGTTTCAATAGCATTGAATTCCATCTACATCTATTTACGGTAACCCATCCCAGTTGCCAGCGATGGGGTGATCACCGGGGATGCCCAGGGCAAAGACGATATCCGCAAAGCCAATGGTGTTGCTGTTGCGGAGCATGAACTGACCATTGCGGTAGACGCCGATCGTATCGATGCCGTCGTTGTTCCAATCGCCCATGACAGGACTGTCACCTGGTAAACCATAATTGAGAGCGATATCGGCGAAGCCCGTAATGTTGGTATTCTTCAGGAAGATCACCCCATTGCTCGGACGGAAGACACCCGTCGTGTCGATGCCATCCCCGTTCCAATCTCCAGTGATCCCTACATCCCCGGGTATGCCCAGAGCGAAGATCATGTCCGGTGCGCCGAAAGTGTTGCTGTTGCGCAGGAAGAAGGTCCCGTTCGAGGAGCGGTAGACCCCGATCGTATCGATGCCGTCGTTATTCCAATCCCCGGCGATGGGTTGGTCACCGGGTGCACCGAAGGGGAAGACAATATCCGCAAAGCCGATCGTGTTGGAGTTACGCAGGTAGAAGGAGCCGTTGCGGTAGATGCCGATAGTAACATCGCCATCCCCATCCCAGTCGCCGACCACGGGATAGTCCCCTGCCAGACCGTAGTTGATCTGCACGTCCGCAAAACCGCTGGTGTTGCTATTCTTCAGATACAATGCCCCATTGCTCGGACGGAACACCCCCGTCGTGTCTACAGCATCACCTTTGTTGATCGTATACACTTCACCATTGGCATAGTTTCCATCACCATTTCCAATTCCACCGAGCGGATTATTGGCGTTGTCCATAATTGTATTATTGTCCATCACATCTAGGCGAATTGTGCCGCTGCTCGACCCTGTGTTTACAGTGACCACATAAGTTGCACCAGAGCCGCTTACTGATTGGATAGAAGCATCAGTTATTCCACTCGTTAGTACAAAATCACCTTTATTAACACCCGTAACTGATTCTGAGAAATTGACTGTGAGGCCCACAATCGCAGCGTTCGTGGGATTTAAATTAGCGAGGACAATGCTGTTCACAAAAGGATAATCGTGCAGAACGGCTACTACACCATCCAGAACATTGCTGTCAATTGCGAGGGTTAATCCTCCCCATGTTTCATTGTGATCACCCTCATATTGCCGAATACGCTGATGATTTGACCATACGGTATTGGGGATACAGCTTCCCAGATTCCAAACATTGGCATTCGGATCGTAGTAGCCTGACCCAAGGTTGTGATACCATCTTGCCGGCCAGATCACGTCCGGCACATTCGTGATGTTTAGAAAATCACTCAAACCCGTATCGCATAGAGTCGAGCCATATACTCCTGCCAGACTTCCATGGGCGCGGATTTGTGATACCCAGCCATTCATGAACGAATTGACGGCATTCCGACAGCTGGTGTTCGTGCCGTACGGCTCGATATCATAGTAGACAACCGAGCCAGTCTTGTCTGGGTATGTCAAGCCTAACGCAGCGAGGCTCTCCACAGCGAGGTTTGCCTCGGCAACTCCCTGGTTGAACGCCGTGGCGGGATCGCTGCTCATTCGTGAAACGTATCCAGTGCATGGGGCCTGAGGTCCCACCCAAGTGGGAATGAAATTCCAGCCCTGTTGGTCTAACCGAAACAAATAGGATGAGGTCAGCGAGTTGTTATCACAAGCGCGACTGGAACCTCCAATATACAAATTTACTGCCTTATAGGGACTGCTATTCCACCAGGTCTGCATTTGCGAAAGCGTGGGGATCTCACACTTATCGAATCCCTGCCCGACCAATACCTGGGAGTTCCCGACGTTTGAAACGGAAATTGTCTCGGTCGTCTGGCTGCGGCTGAGAATGCCGGGACGAGCCGACTCTGATGGAAAAGGTAGATGCACGGTTTGCCAGGTAAGGCCACCGTCCGTTGTATGAAGCAAACCAGTCGAAGTTGAACAGGAAATGGACGCATTTTGATCATCTGATAAGAATTCGGTGACACAATTCGAAATATCAGATTTCGCCCAACCGATCTCCGGGGAAACCATATCAAGTTCGACGATCGAAGCGGAAAGTCCGTCTTGGTTCTCAAGCAGATGAAGCTTACCATCTAACATACGAATAACGAGACTTGTCCCCGGGATGGTAGCTACAAAACTCTGTGAATCGAGAATGGAAAGCCCGATCATCCCAAGCTCCGCATCCAGCGTAACTCGATGAACAGGCAACCACGCCTCGGAGGAATTGTCGAGAGAATAGACTTCCAAGCTATTCTCCAGGCCGAGATCGGTCGTCACCAACAAGCCCTGCCCCTCCGAGTAAAAAGGCATATATGCAGTCATCAAGTGATCCTCTGATGTCTTATCCACATGGATGGGTTGCCATGTGCTGCCTGCGTCCTGCGTTTGAAAAACCTGATCCTCCGTCGGTCCCCCAGCCGCCCAACCAACTTGTGGATCGCTGAAAGATATCTGGTCTGCTGCAGGTAACGTTTTACGGCTCCATGTGCTTCCACCATCTAGGGTGATAAAGAGGGTCCCCACACTAAAATTAGAACTTGTAGCCTGTTTGACAGAGATCCAGCCGGTCTGGGCATCGAACCAGCCCATTTCTGCTTTTTCGGCGTAGGAAGCGACTTCACCGGACTCAAAAAGAGACAGCGGGTGAGCAGCCCATGTCTTTCCGTGGTCAGGTGTGTGAGCAAGTTCAAAAGATGTGCTTCCGTCAGGCACCGGCGCGCTCCATAGCATCCAGCCTGTATCAGCATCGATGAATTCCACATCTTGTACAGATGCGCCGATAGGGATTAGTGGACCGATCTCACTCCAATTGTGCCCTTTGTCAGAAGTCCAGAATAATTGTTGATCAAGCAATAGCCATCCAGAGCTGGCTGTTAACCTATCAAACTGGAGCATATTAACTGGGTTTTTATCTTGTGCTCCAACCAATGATGAAGGGCTTATTCCAAATACAATTGCGGTAAAAGATAATGCAAAGATAACTTTGCTGAGTTGTGTGATAGGAATATGAAAACGCATTCTTTCTCCAAACTCTTGAAAAGTAATTTGAAAGTAAACATAGTTTGAGACGATTCTAACTACTTTTGAAACAGGTATGACCTATGTCCCATCGTTGGAGGATCCATGAGGATCTTATGTATTTCCTTTGAGACTAAGCGATTTTGTCAATAAAATTTGAACTGACCATGCCCGTACCTGAGAGTAGGAATTAGTAGCAGTAAACTAATCAACCGGGAGCATTTTGCTCCCGGCGATTGATCTTTCGATTTCTAACCTATGACAATTCAAAAAACTCTGATCGTTTACGGTATCCCATCCCAGTTGCCGGCGATGGGATGATCGCCTACTACACCCAGACCGAAGACGATGTCCGCAAAGCCAATGGTGTTGCTGTTGCGGAGCATGAACTGACCATTGCGATAGACACCGATCGTGTCATCGCCATCCCCATCCCAATCCCCCGTCACCGGTCTGTCTCCCGGCAACCCATAGTTGATCTGGATGTCCGCAAACCCGGTGGCATTCGTGTTCTTCAGGTACAAGGCGCCATTGCTCGGACGGAAGACACCCGTCGTGTCGATGCCGTCTCCGTTCCAGTCTCCAGCGATCCCCACATCCCCAGGAATACCCAGCGCGAAGATCATGTCCGGTGCGCCGAAAGTGTTGCTGTTGCGCAGGAAGAAGGTGCCGTTCGAAGGGCGATAGACCCCGATCGTATCGATACCATCGTTGTTCCAGTCCCCAGCGATGGGCTGATCTCCCGGTGCGCCGAAGGGGAAGACGATGTCGGCAAAGCCGATGGTGTTGGAATTCCGCAGATAGAACGAGCCGTTGCGATAGATGCCGATGGTGGCATCGCCGTCGCCATCCCAGTCCCCGACCACGGGATAGTCGCCTGCCAGACCATAATTGATCTGGATGTCTGCAAAACCGCTGATGTTCGAGTTCTTCAGGTACAAGGCTCCGTTACTGGGACGAAAGACACCCGTTGTAACTTTATGTAGTATGACAGGACAGGTGTAAAGCTGAATGTTATCCACCCACCAACCCCAGTCGTAGCCCGCCTCATCCAACCCCATTCGCCAACGGAAGCTGACTGTCTGTCCAGCTAAAGAATACAGGTTCAAGCGCGTACTGATATATCCATGACTATCGCCCACGAACGCCGAGCGACCAGACAACGGATTCCCGGCACCTGTGAACAATGTGCCTTTGTACCCGTTATAGTCGATGAGTGAGCCTGCATCCACCCAGGTTGCGCCATTGTTAATACTGTATTCCAGCACCCCGCCATCAAAATGGTAAAAGGTTGGATCGCCAAAGTTATATCCAGATTCAAAGCCGTAGGCGTGCGCAAAACGCAGAAAAGCGTTGCTTGGAACAGTGAACGAGGTGAGGCGGGCGGTTGCATCCGTGACCACATCGGGGTAGTCATCAGCATATAAAGAATGCAGACCAGATTGTACATATGGACCAAAAGGTGAATCCACCTGCCAACGGGGATAAGCCCCGTTGCCAAGCATCCAATTTCCTGTCTCCGATTCGAGGTTATCAGAGAATATTGTCGTAACTGGGAGACCTTCACTGCAGTACGGTGCATCCGTGTTGAAGTTGGGTGCAGGCTGTCCGTTCATTTCGACTGCATCGATGGCGTCCTTCACTTCGACACAATCTGCAGCCGTGATCCCCTTCTGCCCGATCAGGTTCGTACATGCTTGCCGCAGGGCATAGTATAGATCTGAGTAATCCGCACCGGAAGCGAGCAAATTCGTGTTGACTTCATAATAGATCGCGGACGTCTTCTCCCAACCCAGAGCGGATACCGTTTTGCCGTTGAAGGTGCCGCCATCCACCAGCAAATAGATCGCCTTGTTATTCACACCACTGTTTGTGTGAACTCCGCCGCTATCCGCCTCCCCTTCATAATAGTAGGGGCTCGAGATCTTATCGGGATCGCCATTGGCAGGTGGGTTGCTCATGCTGCGGATGCCGTACCCTGTTATGTCTTCCCCGATTTGCCATTTGACGGCAGGTGAATCGTTACCGAGACCATTGCTTTGGTCATAATACTCACCCCATAGGTCTGAGAAGGACTCATTGATCGCACCGGATTGGTAATAGTAGAACAGATTTGACTCGTATTGCGTCACGCCATGCGTGAACTCGTGGGCTACCACATCATCAGCCAAGGGCCAGCCGGAGACATCGCCGTAAATTATCTGTTCCCCATTCCAACTTGCATTGTTATACCCAGAACTATAATGAACTGTAGAGATGATCGTCATTCCATTGTTGTCCATACTGTCCCGCCCGAATCGCGCGGCATAGAACGCATATGTGCCAATGGCGAATTTATGAGCAGCATCCGCATGCGGATTGATGTTATTGGTACAGTTAGGTTGGCTTTGATCGCAGAGGAATGTACCTGGTAAAGAGGTGGTGTTGTTGGCAGTATATGTTTTTACTTTCTGTACGCCATTGAATAAGTAAAAGTTTGCAGTATCTGCCAAACCGGTTACAGTTGCTGTCACTGTATAGCCTCCCTCAATGCTATTAGCAGTGAATGTAGAGGAGGTTGCAATTCCATTTGAATCTGTAACTACTGTCGATTCATTTGTATTAGTATTGGCAAAAGTTCCACTTGCTCCACTTGAAGGAGCCGAAAGCATGACTGTTACGCCGCCTATCGGTTGTCCCAAATAATTCTGCACTTTTGCTTTCAAAGGGAGTGAAAATTGAGTTTGCGGCGGCGTGGATTGATTGGAGCCTGATAGGACCGAGAGTGAGGCGGGAACGGAAGGATTCAGATTTATTACCCTAATCTCATTATTGATATTGATTATCAACTTACTTCCATCGGGTGCAACCTCCATTTCATGGATGGTCCCTGCGGGTGAGGGCGTAAACGTCGCAAGTAATCGATAGTCCGTGGGACGGATAAATTTCAAAACATCTCCACTCCCTCCCGCGGCACTCAGAACGATCATATTATGGTTAGGAACATATTTAATCAACTTACCAGGCGACCCTTCCAGTGAGCCGAGTTGCGATTGCAGGATGCTGTCCCAGACCTGTCCGTTGGATGTAAATATCTTGCTTCCATCTGGAACGATTGTAAACTTTTCCGCATAGACCGGTCCATGCGGTCCCTTATACAGCTCGGTGACTATATCTGTTCTCACATCATAGATGTAAAGATTGTTTGGAGAAAACGTCTGGTTGGCATACAAATATGTCTTGTTTTGATTAAGAATGAACTCAGTATCCGTCCTTATCGTATTCGGGTAGGGTGATTTATCTATCCAAGTGTGGGTGGAAGTATCAATCACGTGGATGTAATCGATTCCTCCCGAACCGGGGTTTCCACTCGAGTACAGACGGCCGGCCCGACCGTAGATCAGGTCAAAGGGAAGGTTGTCATAGTAAATATGGTTATCAAGTTGAGGTGTCACCTCGGCGATAGTTGTCCCATCTTCAGGATCGATAAATAGAATCTTCTCCAACCCGTGCAGCGCAATAGCCAGTTCGCTGCCGTCAGGGCTTAGGTCGATCCCTATTGGATCTGCACCCGAAGGAAGCAGATAACTGCTTACGGTATCGGCCGTATCCATGTTGATCACATCGATTCTCCCGGATACATCAGTTCCATAGACCAGATCGCGCGACACATCGATGGCAAGATCGTTGTATTGCTGCTGGCTGGAAGGCAGGGCAAGGGGCGTACCCGGAGGTGTGTCTCCAATAGTAAATTTGGACATGCCTCCTGTAGAACTGACGAAGATCGTATTTCCATTACTTGTTGCGGCTATCGCTCCCGGTGTACCGATGACGCCGGTATCCAGAGACGAAAGCCTGTGAGAGCTTTCGTTATCGTAAAAATATAACAGATCGGTCCAGGTGGCTTCATTGTTATATAACGTCACATAAAAGTTTCGCCCTGGAAGGTTGATGGCTGGAAACAAGATTTGGAAATTTCTCGCCTTTGGCGTCAGATCGGACGTGCTGTAGACCGACCCTGTTGTAAGCAGTATATTTTCATCGTCGATGAGGCTAAGCCGGATGCCATCCATATACCCAGTCCCCCGCAGATGGGTTTGTTTCAATAACATAGGTTTTTCCAGTCCGACTGAAACATCGTACTTGTTAAGACTGTTGTATCCGCTACAACAGGTGCCAGTCACAAAATACAAAGTGTCCCTATCAGAAGAGATCTCGCCAGACTTCTCGGAATAGGGATAATCCTCAGCAGCCAGATACTGCGCTGGATCTTCTTCATGGGGTGTAACAGTGAGATCGATAACGTGTATACCATTCCCCGAGAGGGCATAGAGGATGCCAGGCCTGCCATAAATAACGTCGGTTGCTCGGGTATCTGTTCCACTTAAAGTGGAGGAAGTCTCAGACATCGTATCGTCTGTTAGGTTGATGAACTTAACAAGTCCCGATCCAGATTGTGCAACTGCAAGTTCATTTCCATCGGGGCTTAATTCAATGTTGATGGGCGCTGCACCATATGACAGCAAATAGGAACTGATGATGGATAGATTCGTCATGTCAATCACATCGATCTTGTTTCCGTTCTTGTCCGCTCCATACAATCTGTTCCGCGCCTCGTCCACCGCCAGGTCTTCATACTTCACAATGGAAGGCGCAGCGGACGATACTGCCTGTTGAGGGGATGATAGCCGTTGAGGATGTATAGCTCCTCCCCACGCCGTATCTATCTGGTTGAAGTGCAGGCTGATGCCGCCTCGCTGTGCATTGACCAGCACCAGTTCCCGAACAGGCATGCCTGCCTCTTTGGGCGTCACTTCCATACGCCAGACGAGTTCGGAAGGACGCGTGCTGGGTTGTAACAGGCTTTCATCATAAATCCATAACTCAGGTTCCGAGGCGAGGAAATCTTCAGGAGCCCCCTGATACCACTTCGCGATTGCTTGGAGAGCTGTCTGCCTGGCTTGTTCCGCATCGATCGTCGGTTGGATAGAAAGCGAGACGCCTGAGGAGATTTCGCCATTGATCGAATACAGATCTCCATTTTCGTTAGTGTTGACGATCAACTCTCCGCCCATGACGGGAATGCCTTGGTAATTCTGCTGGTAGCGGGTAATGATACGTCCATCATTCGTGTGATCGGATTTCATTTCATTTAGATCACGTTCGGGATCTTTCAATCCGAACTCCGGACCAAAGCGTTTGGCCAGTGCCAGGGCAGAATCCTGTGGAGGGACAGAGGTACCCAGTGCCTTTGAAGCGGGAAGAGAGTGCCCATTTTCGGGACCAATGAAGCTGACTTTCCCCGTCTGCGCATTGACTTGACGCTCGATTCCATCATCTCCCTGGGCGGAGGCAGATGACAGTTGAAGGTTAGAGAATAGTATTGCCAGAATAACAATTGTTGAAAGGATTTGCAGGAGACTGCGGTGTGTAGACATGTTGATTCTCCCTGTGACGTGAGTTTCCCCCGAAATCCATTCCCGGGAGATTTTCATCAGCATATCAGCCCCATTTCTCTGCGTCAAGTGTGAAATGGTTACAATTATCTATTATTTTTGGAACGCTTATGATTTTGAGGTTACAAATTGTTTCTCCATTTTCAGGGTTGCGGGCGATGATTAAACGGTCAGGAGTGAGATTCTCCTGACCATTGCTTTGGTTGTCGGCTAAATGTTTTTCTTCATGGTAATCCATCCCAGTTGCCGGCGATGGGCATATCGCCAGCCACTCCCAGGGCAAAGACCAGGTCGGCGAAGCCGATCGTGTTGCTGTTGCGCAGGTGGAACGTGCCGTTGCGATAGATACCGATCGTATCATCGCCATCGCCATCCCAGTCGCCAGTCACCGGTCTGTCTCCCGGCAACCCGTAGTTGATCTGGATGTCCGCAAACCCGGTCGCATTCGTGTTCTTCAGGTACAAGGCGCCGTTGCTCGGACGGAAGACACCCGTCGTGTCGATGCCATCCCCGTTCCAATCTCCAGCGATCCCTACATCCCCGGGGATGCCCAGGGCAAAGATGGCACTCGGCGTACCTGCACTGTTGCTGTTGCGCAGGAAGAAGGTCCCGTTCGAGGGGCGATAGACACCGATCGTGTCGATGCCGTCGTTGTTCCAATCTCCGGCGATGGGCTGATCACCCGGTGCACCGAAGGGGAAGACGATATCTGCAAAGCCGATGGTGTTGGAGTTCCGCAGGTAGAACGAGCCGTTGCGGTAGATGCCGATGGTGACATCGCCATCCCCATCCCAGTCGCCGACCACAGGATAGTCGCCTCCCTGACCATAGTTGATCTGGATGTCTGCAAAGCCAGTCGTGTTGCTGTTCTTCAGATACAGTGCGCCATTGCTCGGACGGAACACACCCGTCGTAACTTTACATGCTGGTGCAGCAAAAAAGGTGGGAGTATAGTTCTGGGCCGTTTGGTTGGTGGTCACGTTGCTGTAACTGCGGCTCGCCGGGCTAAACGTATAGCACGGATGAGAAGGTGTCACTGTCCCAGACCAGTTGGCTGGAACAGCGAACAAGTAGCTCCCATTGGCAGTTGATGTGACTGACTTGGATGTGCCATCCGTATAATGCAGGGTTGCACCACCCACCCCGGTATTGCCAGAAATAACTAAACCTGTTGCAGCAGAGTCATAATCAACCATGAGCACGGCTGTATCTACAGCCTCGAAATCATTTCCCGTTAGATCGTCAAGCAGATGTAACATGTCATTATCCCTACGCTGGTCGGGCGCGCCAGAAACATACCTATTCGAGCCATTGTCCGCCAGGATGATCCCATAGGTTTTCATCGCATTGAGAATGACCTGCATGGCAGGCGGATAACCTGAAACATTAAAAGAGGCTTTCAGACGGAAACGTGCACCCATGGGAGGAATATGCAGAGCACTGGGGTTATCCGCTGTCAGGTGCCGTGCAGGCCAGACATAACCATTTGTGTTCTCAGCCGTGAAGCGGATGGCGTGGTTGATTTCACCGCTGAGTATTTCCTCATAGCGTACGAGGCCAGGCAGGATCGGCAAGCCAGCCGCATCTGCAGAAGTCCACATATCCGGGCGTAAGGCGTTGGAGTTCAAGCTCCAGATGGCGCCTGAACCAGCGTGCCACCCGCCGCCTGAATAACTCGCATCGAAGAGTTCATAGAGTGTACAGGTACTGCTATCCACGATCAGGATGTGACGGTCACTCCCGTGCTCGATCAAAGGATTGCTCGGAATGGGGTAAGGACCGGGGTCTGACTCGTCCGGATAATAAAAGGAGACGGGAACCTTGGGAACGCTTCCTCCTACGATGTTAAAGGGAATCCCAATCGGTCCTCCGTCCCACATTCCGGAGCCAAAGTCCATATGGAAGCCCGTATTGCGACCTATAGTATTGACCCATTGATCAGAATGAACATGAATCGGAAGATCGTCTATCGGCGTATTCCATATATTGTTTGCCGGAAAAACGGGGCAACCGCCAATTACTGCAGAGGCTACAGTAATACCGTTTTGCGAGCCAGGCTGCTCAGCTTTCACAGGAGTAGTCTCTCTCCATGGGAAACATAAACAAGTGATCATAAACAAACTGACTACACTCAATTTTTTAATGTGTGAAAAGAATATATTGTGATTCATGATCACCTCACTAACATGCTATCATATGCGCTAGATAGAACAATATCCCAACGTGCGGTTAGCATATCAACTTTGTAAGGTATGTTCTCTTTGAAGAAAACCAACGTATCAGATCCACTAGCCAGCCTCGCGAGATAAATACCGTTAAATTGACCATGCAGGTTGTTCCGGCTCACACCGCCGGTAGATTGTTGGGGACTCCTTATTTGGAGCACAGCAGGGAGATCGCTATCTGTGCTCGTGTGACTAACTCTTCTAGATTTTAATTGCCGTCTCGCAATCTGGATGGGCTGGGTTTTCTGCAACAACCGGCCATGATCCCCAACCCGAAAAGCATCACTGTAGTTAAAAGCGTTTGACGAAGATAACCAGATCATCGCCCTCAACATAGAAATCCTTGATGGTCGCCTCGATGGCATACCCCATGCCGATATAGAACTTTCGGGTCGATTCATAAGGAGGCGTTCCTGAAGTCTCGGCAATAAGCATTCGCCCACCTGCCTTGCGTACAGCTTGCTCACAGGCATCCAGTAATACGCGCCCTACTCCGTTGCGGTGGGAATTTGAGTCAACGGCGATCCAATATAAATCGAATACGCCATGGGTTAAATCTCGCGGACCATAACAGGCAAAACCGAGAACCTGGTCCCCTTCCCGATCTACGATGAAGTTATAACCGCAGCAATCAGTGCCCAGCGTGAGATATTCCTCCCAAAGCTCTCCCACACATTCGACCTCTTCCTGGCTGAAGACGCTTGCCCTTGCCGCGATGTCTCGAATCTGTGAACCGTCTGCTTCTATTGCTGTAAGAACCATGATCTCCCTCCTTTGGGTTTCACAATATGATCGCACGTGCTGTCCGAATGTTTCATTTGTTAGCTGTTTTCCTATATCGAAATGGTTCATGTGAAGAAAGCAAATTATGCGGTACTCCATGAATTTCAGCAAGCCTTCGAATCTGTGGAGTTATGATATCGAAATGCTTTGTGATTGATCAGGAAAAGACTCGAGAAAGCCAACCTCGTTGGTGATATTTCTGGAGTTGACTCCGAAGTGACGCACGTCAAGCCGAGCGATGTAGTTTACAGTTTGATCTCATTTATCGATCAATTGCGAATGCAATGAAAACGCGCCTGAAGTAATAGTCGAGCCCCTGGGTAAAATATCCAGGGGCTCGACTTTATATAACTGCCAGTTGCTTTGGATCGCCAACCCGCTTCAATAATATAGAACTCAAGCTTACTTATGGTCTCCCATCCCAGTTGCCGGAGATGGGCATGTCACCGTTGACTCCCAGGGCGAAGACCAGGTCGGCAAAGCCGATGGTATTGCTGTTGCGCAGG
>JAICQC010000549.1 GCA_025938055.1 Anaerolineales bacterium
AGGCAGGCTCATAGGAGAGGCGCAGGATCTCGGCGCCGCGCGTCAGTTCGTGATGGACGCGGGAGGCGAGCCGCTCGATCTGCTGGATAGCTTCGATGCGCCAGAGGATGATCTGCGCGCCGAGGCGTGCCAGCGTCTCATCCCAGACGTCGAGCTGATCTCCGCTCCCGCCTCGTTCGCCAAGCAGTTTGAGCAGCGCGTTGCGCTGTGTGAGCGCCTGGTTGTACTCGCTCAGGATGCGCGCATACGCAGACGTGGACTGCGCCAGGGCAAGGTTAAGATAGCGACGTCGGTCTTCGGGCGCGCCTTCTATGATCTGCGACATTTGCGGTACATAGATGACTGCATTGAAGTGACCGATGATTTCATTGACAGGTCTTTTCACGCCATCCAGCAAGATCTCCTTGCGCATGCGTTGGTTGTTCAAGACGCCCACCGGTTCGAGGATGAGGCGCGCCTCCAGCCGATGTTTGCTCTTACTGCGTTGATACTCTGCCACGAGGCGGGTAACGGTCAATTGTTTGCTCTTTGCCTCATCGAAGTTGACGATCTGGCGATCGGCATGGGTTTGAAAGGAGGTGAATGCCGCCAGGAAATAAATGGCTTCCAGCACGCTTGTCTTGCCCTGCGCGTTGGTGCCCACCAACAGGACAACCCGCCGGGGTATGTCAATATCCAGGCGGGTGAATTTACGAAAATTGGTGAGCGATAGATGTTTTAGGAACATAGATGGCAGGTCAAATGTACTACACTTCCTGCTCGGGTTCAGGCTCATCCTCCGGCTTCCAGACCCGCGTGGCGCGGTCGGTGAAGAGAATGCCGTTCAAGTGATCGATCTCGTGCTGGAAGATACGCGCCAGCCAGCCTTCTGCTTTGATCTTCATAGGCTTGCCATGCCGGTTCAAGCCTCTCACCTGCACAGCAGCATGGCGTTCCACCTCGCCGACCAGTCCGGGGATGGAAAGACAGCCTTCCACACCCATGAGAGTTTCTTCCGATGATTTCACGATCTCCGGATTCACAACCGCCCAGACCTTCTTCGGAGCGTCTTCCTTTTCCTCGTCCTCCTCGCGTTCGAAATACTCGATCACGATGATCCGCTCGGAAAGCCCGATCTGCGGCGCAGCGAGTCCAACACCGGGCGCATCACGCATGGTTTCCACCATGTCATCAATTAATGCTTGTAGATTCTTATCGACTTTTGTAACGGTGCGTGCCTTGCGGCGCAATACTGCCTCAGGCAGGGTAACGATTTTTCGGAGAGCCATTCTTGAGGTTTACCTTTGGTCATCAGATGGTTGAAACAGCTTGAACAAGTTTCCGATTTTACCCCGGTTTTTGGTTCTTCTTTTCCTCTTCTCTTTTCAATTCTTCAGCATTTAGGTGATAGGTCGCCAGCCATTCTGCCATGCGCTCCCTTTCAGCAGCAACTTTGGCAGCTGCCTGCCTTGTCTGGCGGGCTTCACGCCGACGGTCAATATCCGACTGGACGCTGGCAGGATCGATCACATTCTCGAAAGCCAGTCTCGAACCGCCGACAGTAATATACACCGTGCCATAATTGAAAATTTCACCCAGAATGCCAATCCGCTGGTATTCGGTGCCGAGGATATTCTCCAGCTGCGCGGCATTCCGGGTCTGTGTTCCGAACGGTTTACGGTCCAGGTCTACGATCTGTTCGGGCGTGACCAGATACTGGTCATTGCTCCAATCCATGATTTCATAGACCAGCCAGCCAAACAGGGGAACCAGGCTGATCAGGATCGCCAGCGAAACGGGGTCCACGATCAGAGTTCCATTGATGAATCGGATGAACGCTTCCTCGGGAGATTGCGCCAACCGGACCATCCGCCAGAAAAACATGACATTGGCTGCCACGATGCCCGCGATCGAGATCCAGCCCTGTTTGATCAACACAAACCAGTGCTTTCGGTAATAGACACTTTCGCCCGATTCGTAGCGAAGCTTGAGCGTACCCGAGCTGATCCGGCGCAGGAGACCAGGCTTTTTCTTCGGGTGAGGAGGATTCGGCACAGGAACAACAGCTTCAGGTTTCGGCTTTTCAGGGACCGGGATGCCCAACCGTCGGCGAATGGCATTCTTCATCGCCTCCTTCTCCATCCCAACCGCCTGCTCCTTTGTACGCTCCCAGTATTCCTCGATCATATCCTGTGCCTGCTCAGGGTGACTGACTTCGTTAAAGGGAATCTTCCCGACCCAGGTACGCACGATGACATCGCCATAATCCAGGATGCGCCCAAGCTGGGTGGTCTCCACGGCAACAGAGAGGATGGTATTGAGCGGAGATTCCTGCCTGCTCTCATATATACCGATCACCTTTTCCAGCCAGACCACGCGCTGGTTGGTGACGATGTAATAATCATTCTCCCAGTCCAGCACATACCAGAGAATCCAGACCGCAATGAAAAGCAGTGAAGCCACGGCTGCTGCGATCACCACCGCGGAGTTTGCCATGGCAAAAAAGGCGTAGACCAAGAAAAGGGGAATGAAAAGTAGAAAGACGGGCCAGACCAGCTTCTGGTAGAGAACGACAGGATGTTTACGCGCCAGAAAGTAGATGACCTCATCAGGTCTCAGCCATTCGAATTGAAGCTTGCGGGCAAGCTGGCGGCTTCGAATGGC
>JAICQC010000574.1 GCA_025938055.1 Anaerolineales bacterium
GGTGTTGACAATCAGTTCTCCCCCCATCACTGGAATTCCTTGATAACTCTGCTGATACCGGGCAGTGATGCGACCAACGTTGGATTGATCAGATTGTATCTGTTTGAGATCGCGGGCTGGGTCTTTCAAGCCGAATTCCGGCGCATAGCGTTTCGCCAGCGCCAAGGCTGGATCCTGTGGGCGCATGGGCATGCCCAAGGCATTGGACGCGGAAAGTACCTGTCCGTTCTCTGGACCGATAAAACTGACTTTGCCCGTCTGAGGGTTGACCTGGCGTTCGATGCCATCTGGCCCCTGGGCGGCTGCGGAGGGCATCGAAACTCCCGAGAATAACATCGTAATGACGACAACAATGGAAAGGACGTGATAGAGGCGGCGATGCGTGGACAATGGATGTCTCCCCGGGAGATAATTTTCCTCCCTGCATAATAGATTTTCGCTATACGTTCACAAGAATACCAAATAGAGCCGTACTCTACAAGACGATATCTGTCACTTTGAGGTTACATCCCTCACACGCCGAAAAAACAAAACTGCCCGGATATAAACCGGGCAGTCTGACTTTTGCTATTGCGACTATCTTTGTGTCAATCATTATTCATTGCTTTATCACCACCTGGCTTCTTGCTCGCAATGCGGAAAGTCTTTGCTTGAGCCTCGCGAGGGTGGTTTCCGTCTTCTCGATCCGTTCGTTCTCGGAGCGGACGTAGCGCGTGTAAGGGGTGATGCCTTCTCGCAGCCGTTCGACCGCGCGCTGCGATTCCTTGTTAAACTGCATCGTCAGTGTCTCGAGCAGGTCTGTCCGCAGGGTTTCCATCTTTTCCTTGAACTTGTCCTTGGCTTGCTTGCGCTTGTAGGGGATAACGAAAAAGCCAACAATCGCCAGCGTGCCCGCCGCCAGGATGCCGGTCACATCCAGGCTGGATGAAAGTACCGCCGCCGTGACTAGCGCACCGAGCCCCACCGCGCCTACCTCGAGCAGGGCAGTCTGTGCCACGGCGGTTTCCACGTGAGCCGCCAGGTCACGAGCTTCGCTTTCCTGGTCGTACTCCTCGATGATGCGCTGGACGGTTCTCCCCATCGTGTCGATCAATTCGCGGCGGCGCATTTCGCGCGGCTCCATGCCTTCGCCTACGATGTGTTCGGCGTGGAGCGCCCGTCGCCGCTGGACGTAGGTCATCACCCGCTGCCATTCCTGCAGGTCTTTCTGCACCAGCCAGTCGATCAACCGCCGGACATGCTCCTCGATCTGCTGCGGGATGTCGGCAAGCACATTCTTCTCAAAATCTGCCCGCACCTTATCGCCGCGCATCAGTTCCTGGATGTTCATGATGCGCATGGTGGTATCGAAGAAATCGAGGCCGCGCTGTTCGAGGCGGTGCAGGATGTTCTCCACTTCCGCCAGGCGCGGCTGAAGCTCGTTGCGCAGATCGCGCTCATAGTCCTTGATGGTCGCCTCCAGAGACGCGGCGGTCTGCAGATCCTCTTTCAGGTCCTCCGACTGCGCCTCGTTGACGTTCGCGGTTTGCGTCAGGATATTTTCTGCCACGCCCAACGGATTGCTGAACTTGAGCTGCAATCGAGTCGAGTCATCCAGGGTAGAGGTGATGTACTGCTCCAGCGCATCTAAACCGCTGGCGGCGCGCAGGCTGAGGCGCTTCTCAGGGTCCGGTTCGGCGAGAGCGCGCTGCGCCAGCCGCGCCGAGACGGGGAAGAACTCCGGCGTATCGCCGAGGACCGTGGTCGCATGTTTGAGGACGAACGATCGTACTTCCTGCAGGGAGGATTCGTTTTCGATGATGTCCGCTTTGTTGAGCGCAAAGACCACCTTCTTCCCCCACGAAAGGATACGTTCGAGGAACTGACGCTCGCTCTCTGTGAGCGGATGATCGGCAGAGGTGGCAAAGAGCACCAGGTCGCTGCGAGGGACGAATTCATCTGTCAGTCGCTCGTGGTAACGGATGACCGCGTTCGTCCCGGGCGTATCGACGATATTCAATTCCCTCAACAAATCCAATGGATAGGTGTAAATGGAGAAATTTTCATCCACCACCTGTTCGGCAACCTTGTCACCCCACTTCACAAGCGTGACGCGCGAGGTCGTCGGCGTCGCTCCTTCGGGCAGCACCTTCTCGCCCAGCAGTGCATTGACGAGGGCGCTCTTCCCTGCATTGAATTCGCCCACCACCACGAGTAAAAACAGTTCATCCAGCTGCAGGATGGCGTCCTGCAGAGTCGTCAGCGATTCGCGCGGGACGTCCAGTTCCGCCAGTGCCAGCCGGATCTCGGACAGCGCGTCTTTTTCCTCA
>JAICQC010000327.1 GCA_025938055.1 Anaerolineales bacterium
ATTAACTGCCTGGTTTTTGGAATTGTGCTACACTTTTCCCTTAAACCTTCAACTTTTGAACCTTAAACCATTTCTGGAGGGATCATGCGTATTGTCCGTTATGAAGCGGGGGAAGGTAAGAAACCCAAATATGGCTGGCTGCTGGGCGACAAGGTTGGCGAGATCGGCGGGAACGTCTTCGGGCGCTACCGCCGCAAGGAAGCCGATACACCCCTCTCGGAAGTGAGGCTGATTGCTCCCAGCGAGCCGAGCAAGATCATCTGTGTGGGACGCAATTATGTGGAGCATGCCCGGGAACTGGGCAACGAAGTGCCACAGGTGCCCCTCATCTTTTTGAAGCCATCCTCTTCGATCATTTCGGATGGCGAGACAATCGTCCTGCCGCCGCAATCTACACAGGTGGAACACGAGGGCGAGCTGGTCGTTGTCATTGGGAAACGCGGGCGCAGCATCACGACTGAGAACGCAAAGAAGCATATCCTGGGTTATACCATCGGCAACGATGTGACTGCTCGTGACCTGCAAAACACCGACAACCAGTGGACGCGCGCCAAGGGCTTCGACACCTTCTGCCCGTTCGGTCCATGGATCGATACCGACTTCGACCCCGCGGATGCCGTCCTGACCTGCCGCGTCAACGGGCAGATGCGCCAGATGGCGTCCACGCGCGACATCGTCTTTAACGTCCCGACCCTGATCGCCTACATCTCCTCGGTGATGACGCTCGAACCGGGCGACCTGATCTTTACCGGCACGCCCGCCGGGGTCGGTGAATTAAGGCACGGAGACGAAGTAGTTGTCGAAATCGAAGGATTGGGAGTCTTGAAAAACCCCGTCCGCAAGCAGTGACCTGATTAAAACCTTTCATAAAGAGATGAGAGTATTTCTGTTGACAATTGCTTTCGCGTTTTCTCTGCTATCGTGTTCGTTCGAACAAAATACGCCTGAACCGACATCCCCAACGCCCCAGCCGACTGCTACGCATACACTGACCCCTTCGCCAATTCCCTTTACAAGGTACGGCGAAGTACTGACCGACATTGCCTACTGCAACACAGACGCCGCCTCCCAGCGGATGGACGTCTATTTCCCGGATGCGGGTGGACCGTGGCCCGCGCTGGTCTACGTGCACGGCGGGGCGTGGATGCGCGGGGACAAGTCGGAAGCCGCGCTGTTCGCCCGGGGGATGACCGATCAGGGGTATGTGGTCGTTTCCCTCAACTACCGCTTGTACCCGGCCGCGCGCTACCCGGCGATGATACAGGATGTCAAGTGCGCGGTCCGCTCGCTGCGGGCAAACGCCGCGGAATACAACCTGGACCCGGTCCGCATTGGCGCCATCGGCGTGAGCGCGGGCGGACACCTGGTTGCCCTGCTGGGAACCTCGCAAGCCAGCGAGAGCATGGATGTGGGGGAGTATCTGGACCAGTCCAGCCGTGTGCAGGCAGTGGTCGCCATGGCTCCGGTCACAGACCTGACCCGAAACTTCCCGAATGCCGATATCGAACTGATGCGGCATGTCGGCTTCGGCGAGGACAATGTGGCGGAGGCGAGCCCGGTCACGCACGTGACCGCGGATGACCCGCCCTTCCTGCTCATCCACGGCGATCGCGATGAGGTCGTGCCTCATGAGCAATCCCAGGTGCTATATGAGCGGTTGGTACAGGCAAATGTTCCCGCGCAGCTGGTGATCGTGCAGAACGCCCGGCATTCGATGACCGCACCGGATGGGTCTGCGACGCCAACACTGGGGGAGATCAATCAGATCATCCAGGATTTTCTGGCGCAGTACTTGAAGTAGGAACGGGCTGCCAGCGCTTACAGGGTGCCGCACAATGTACAAAACTTGTTAATGAGACTAGCGGTACGAGCAGGCAGGGACTAGTCTTAAGACCAGGGAAAATGGATTGACAGTTCCGCTTTTAAAAGATAATATTTCGATATCGAACTATTTGACGTCAAAAGAGGTTTGATATGCCCACCCATTTTACTGGTTCCCGCGCAGAGATGCGTGCTCTGAATACATTCATCAAACTTACCCGCTGTACCAATTCACTATTCTCGCGGCTGGCTGAACGGAACACCATCGGCGATCTAACGTTTTCCCAGTTTGCCGTATTGGAAGCCCTCTACCATCTCGGTCCAATGACGCAGGGTGAGGTCAGCCAGAAGGTGTTGAAAAGCGGCAGCAACATGACCACCGTGATCGATAACCTTGAACGAGGTGGTTTTGTTCGCAGAGAGCGTGACGTGAAGGACCGAAGAGTGATCCATGTCCATTTGACGGACGCGGGTTTGAGCAAGATTGAGGCGGTGCTTCCAGGTCATATCGCGGCTCTGGTCGAGGAGTTCAGTGTCCTGACTGCCAGTGAACAGGAGACCCTCGGGGCTCTGTGCAAAAAGCTGGGCATCGGGAATTCACGAGATCGTACAAAAACAAAACGTACAAGTTGAAAGGAAAAAGATATGAACGGCAAAACGATTGCTGTCACTGGTGCCACCGGTCAACAGGGCGGCGCAGTGGCAAGAAAACTTTTAGCGGATGGTTGGAAGGTGCGCGCGCTCACACGTGACTTTCACAAGCCTGCCGCGCAGGAACTGGCTTCGCTTGGCGCGGAACTGGCAGTAGGCGATATGGATAACCGCGCCCAGTTGGATGAAGCTTTCAAGGGGGTATACGGGGTCTTTAGCGTCCAAAATTTCTGGCTGCCGAATGTCGGTTTCGAAGGCGAGGTCCGGCAGGGAAAGAACGTGGCTGATGCCGCCAAAGATGCAGGTGTTCAGCACTTGGTGTATTCCTCTGTGGGTGCGGCGCATCGCGGTATGGGGCAGAAGCACTTCGAGAGCAAATGGATCATCGAGCAGCACGTCCATTCGCTTGAGCTGCCGTACACAGTTCTGCGCCCGGCAGCCTTTTTTGAGAACTTCAACTGGGAGCGCGCCTCTGTCCTCAACGGTACCTTCAATGCAATAGGGCTGCGACCCGAGAAGGAACGTCAGTTGATCGCTGTGGAGGATATCGCCGTCTTTGTGGCGCTTGCCTTTGCAAACCCTGATGAATATGTAGGCAAAACCATCGAGTTGGCTGGCGATGCCCTGACCGAATCTCAGATCGCAGAAACGTTCGCCCAAGTGATCGGGAGGCCCGTAAAACTCACTCTGCCATCGGGAGGCGGAGATCGCCGTTCGGATGAAGAGATGGAGGCCATGTTCAACTTCTTCAACGGCGAAGCCTATGATGCAGATATCTCTGCGTTGCGCAAGATTCACCCGGGCTTGCTCACGCTCGAGCAGTACCTTCGCAAGAACGGTTGGGAGAATGCAGAGCCGATTCCGATGCCTGAAAATAGTGGGTGGGGAAGATAAAGTAGCATAAATAGTCTCATAAAAGTATGGCGGACAAAGTACGTCACCTGACATATTTTGTCCGTCGTTTGTGTTGGTAGTCTAATGCTCCCGCTTTAGAAAAGGCAGGTAAAATTATATATAATTTCCACCTCGTGTCATTGCGAGGAGAGCATCGCTCGACGACACTTGCGCATGCACGCAGTGCAGGTGAGCAATCTCCTCTTCGGTATGATATTTCTTCGCGGCCCCGCTCCACTCGGACTCGCGGTGACGGCCACTCGGAGCAACGATATGCAAACCTTTGAACTCGCGCAACTTATTTCCCAAAGAGAATCAAGCAACAAACTCTATCTCGAATTCCTCACAGTCCCGGACCTGAGCATGGGACTATATGTTCTCACTGCGGGCGGGACCGATCCCCAGTCACCGCATACGGAGGACGAGGTCTATTACGTAGTTAGTGGACGGGCGAAGATTCTGGTCGCGGAGGAGGAACGCGATGTGAAAGCCGGTTCCATTGTCTATGTCGCAAAGAACATGGCGCATCGCTTTCATTCGATTGAAGAGGAGTTAACCGTGCTGGTTTTCTTCGCGCCAGCAGAGTATTCGAGCAGACCATAGACGATTGACCGTGGACGGTGCTACGTCACTATGGTCTTTTAGGAGAATATGTTTCAACTCAAAACAACTCCCTTCCACGAACGGACATCGAAACTCTGCCTACCCCAAAACTGGCGACGCTGGGCAGGATATCTGGTTGTCGGTTCCTACGATCTGACCCTCGACCGCGAGTACTGGGCAATCCGCAACGCGGCGGCGCTGATCGATGTGACGCCGTTGATGAAGTATGTGATCACAGGCAAGGATGCGAGCCGTTTGTTGAACCGCATCGTTACCCGTGACATGGACAAATTGAAAGTGGGGCAGGTCTATTACACGGGCTGGTGCGACGACGAGGGCAAGATGATCGACGATGGCACGATCAGCCGCCTCGACGAGACCACGTATCGCATGACGTCCGCAGAACCGTCCCTGAGATGGCTTTCGATGAACGCGGTTGGTCTGGATGTGGAGATCACCGAGGTCACCGACGATGTGGCGGCGCTCAGTTTCCAGGGACCTAACTCAAGAAAAATCCTGAACAAAGTCGCGGATGATCCTGTTGACGGGTTGAAGTACTTTCGCCTGATGCAGAACAAAGTGGACGGTATCCCTGTCACGATCTCGCGCACGGGCTACACGGGCGATCTGGGCTTCGAGATCTGGATGGACTCGAAAGACGCGCTCACCATCTGGGATGCGCTCATGGACGCGGGTGCGGATTATGGGATCGCTCCTGTGGGCATTCTCGCCATGGACATGGCGCGCGTCGAGGCAGGTCTCTTCATGATCGAAGTGGATTACACCTCCACGAGTCACGCCTGGATCGAGCCGCAGAAGTCATCGCCGTTCGAGCTGGGACTCGATTGGACAGTAGCACTCGATAAACAGGGTTATTTCGTCGGGCGCCGCGCGCTGGAGCGTGAAAAGCGCGAAGGTTCCGCCTGGAAGATGATGGGCCTCGAAGTAGAATGGGAAGGAATGGAGCACTTGTTCAAGGACGTTGGCTTACCGCCACAAATTCCGGGTATGGCAGTGCGCGGCAGTCTTCCCATTATGGTTGGGAATGTTCAAGTAGGTTATTCTTCTACCTCTACTTGGTCTCCGTTGCTGAAGAAATACATTGCCCTCGCGCATTTGCAGAAGCCATATTATGAGGTTGGAACAAAGGTGAGAATGGAAATTACGGTGGAGCATCATCGCCAGCATGCGCCGGCGAAAGTAGTCAAGTTACCATTCTATGAGCCAGAGTGGAAGAAGAAATAAGAGAGTAGAGACTGGTGAATTCGCCATGAAGAATCACCCTCCGCAAACCTGGAAAGATCCCCGAATTGAACGTAGAGAGTCGCGCATCCGCGGTGAGGGGATGTTCGCGCGCGAACCGATCAGAAAAGGCGAAGTCGTTTGCAGGATGGGCGGTACGGTGATGACCGAGTCGGAGTTTACAGATTTCCAGCCC
>JAICQC010000485.1 GCA_025938055.1 Anaerolineales bacterium
GATTCTTGTATCAGGCTTTTCGCCGAAGAGCAACTGCCCGCGGCGTTCTTCCTGTGACTCTGCATTGCGGGTCTTGACGATACCTGCGCGTAGCCAAGGTAGTTTCTCTCGCAGGAAAGTTGTGGCTTGCTCCGCGAGTACTTTGCCCTGCGCGGGGTCATCGGCATAGTTGTAGATGACCAGCGTGGAAGCATACAGGTCCACGACGAGATTCGGCTCGCCCTCGGTAAACCCGTTGAAGAGGCGGAACGCCGCGTCATGCTGTGAGTCGAATAAGGAGAGGCGTGCCTCAAGCGCGTTTTCGAGGAGGGAAATGAAAGTGGGATAACCCATTGGTCTGGATTATCCCACTAATTGAGGATGTTACAGAATTTATAAATCTCGGTGATAATCTTATTGTTCCATATGTTTTTTCAAATATCGTAATGGTAAGTATAGGAGAATTCCTAGTGCGAAAAGTTGAGCATTCTTGATATGAATGTCTCCAACGAATAAGATGATAAGTAACACGACAAAGCCAACACCTATGAAAATGATACTTGTACCGTATAGTATTGAGACTACGGCTAAAATAATGCGATGAACCATAGTTTTACTATTGGATACATCTTGATCCTTTGTTTGCTTCATTAGCAGCTCCTGTTTCTGCTAAGGGTGAGATGGCAATGGATTCGGCATATCCGGTAATTCAGGATAAGGTACTGGATGAACAGGAACCATTACGCCAACTTGAGGATTCGCCGTGATTACAATTGATTGATTGGCTACGTCTAGTGCAGTAATGGCAAAAACAATCGCCTGGCAATGAGGCCCGCAATAACCCAGAGAAGCAAGTCCCTGAACTACTACATTTATGCCTATGCTTTGTAAACCGCTAATGACTCCATCAGCGCCAGGGTCGAAACTGATTGTACCTGGATTGTTGACAATTTCAAAATAGCCTGTAACAGTACCGTCAGATGAATATAAAGGTATAACTCCGATCGTCGGAGCACCCAAAAGGTAATCTGATGGATGCAAGTTAACAGAAGAAGGGTAGTTGCTCAAAAAATAGTCAAAATTTGGATAGTATGGTGGAAGAGTCACTGTTGGCAGGGTTGCCACCTCGTTTCCGGAAGAGAGCGAATCATCAGGACCTTCGTTGTCACCATCTTCATTACCATTCTCATTGGAACCCGGATCAGGTAGGGGTACATAATCATCAAAATCTGATTGACTGAAATCATCATCTTGTGGACCATCTTGCACTTGCATGTGCCCGCTAGGATCAGTGTAATTGAGAGGTGAGTTTCCAACATACGAATACCGGTTCAGGTTCTGTGGGTTAGCAAAGCCCGGCACGATAGTATCCGCGCTGAGGAAGCGTCCCAGTTTGGGGGAGTAGAAGCGCGCGTTGTAGTGATAGATGCCCAGTCCCGTGATCTCGCGCTGCCCGGTGTAGAGCTTATCGGTGTACATCGTCCCTGTGGTGAAGCGCGTCTCGCCGAAGGGGTAGTAGCCCTGTTCTCCAACGATACTGCCGCTGGCATTCGTCACGACGCTGGCGGAGCCGAGATGATCGGTAAGCACGTAGTAAAGTGTACTATTAATCCGCACACCTGCACTTGCATGCCGGTGCAAGTGTCGCGCCCGCGGCGGGGCAATACGTCTTTGTGCCGGTCACACTGCCGCTCCGCTCGGCGTGGGTCTTTGACCCCGCCGAGACACACTCACATTCTTGAAAACCCACCCTACAAATACTTCTCCAGCCACCTCGAGATCACATCCAGCGATCCTATGCTCACAGTGTGTCCCATGGGGAATTCGTGGTATTCCAGGTCCACGCCCAATGCCTGCAGGCGGTCACGGCTGAGGCGCCCCCACTCGATGGGGATCATCGTGTCCTGCTCTCCGTGAATGAGGAGGAATGGTTTGTCCTTGATGCCCGGTTCGTCGATCTCCAACTCCACGTTGTTGGGAATGTAGCCTGAGTGCGCGATGACTCCTGCCACGCGCGCAGGATGCGTCAGCGCATAACACAGCGAAATCAAACTGCCCTGACTGAAGCCGAGCAGGAACAGTTTTTGAGGATCGACCGGGTAGGCGGCAAGAATCTCCTCCACAAAGTGATCGATCGCTTCCAGGGCAGAGAACACCTGCTCGGGGTCGGGTCTGCCAACCACGCGGACGCGATACCATTCAAAGGAACCGGGGCCCAGCGCGAGTGGCGCGCGCGGGCTGATCCAGAGCAGGCTGGCGGGGAGATGGGGAGCCAGTCCTGGAAGGTCGCTCTCGTTACTGCCGCGCCCGTGGATGGCAAGGACCGCCGGATGGCATAAGTCAGACTCTTCCTCTGAAGAAGCCGGGAACTCCAACACGTGAGGCAGAGATAGCTGTTTTGATGTCATGGTTTTGTGTAACCTTTGTGATGACCGACACAAGGATCAGGGTGTAAGAATTCAGGGGGCGCTACGTCCAGGTTATATGGATTAAGGATGAATGAGAGTTTAATGGCTGCATTGTACCCTTAACCCTTTTGCGGTACACTGCTTTGAATTCGTCCAAAGAAGTATTTAATGAGGTGACTTATGTCTGCGACTGAATTATCACCGCAAGGCGCCGATGGCAAGCTGGTACCCCTGCGCAACGACAATGAAGCAAAAAAGGCGCGCATGACCGCCATGGCAAGGGCCTCCACCGATCTTTACGGTACGATCGGCTGGGGCGTTGGCTTGCTGATCACTCTTTTTATTTCGGCTCCTGTCATTTGGTTTCTGACGATCAACGCCTCCCGCTCCAGCCGTGAGTCGGTTCTGGCACTGGGCATTGCCATCGCATGGTGGTTTAATCCGCTTTCGCTGGGAGCGCTGGGTTATGTCCTCAGTAACATCCGTGTCTGGCGATTGTGGACGGCGATTGGGCTGCTGATATGGGCGGTCGTGAATGCTCTGGTTTCGATGGCGGTCGTTTCCACCAACGCCCGTATTATGATCATCAATGGTCTGATCGTCCTTGGGTACGTCCTCCTCGCGTTATTATTCCTCTATATTCAACTGCGTGTCTTTATCTGGGCGGCTTCCGGGAAACCGTTGCGTTTCTTCTTCGGAATCCTGGCATGGGCGGCATTCAATGGGCTGATCTACTGGGCAATCGTCAGTCCGGAAGTGTTGAACATTGTCCTGGTTGTATTGAGCCTTGCGTTCCGTGTTGTTTTCATCCTCTTTATGGCGATCATTCAGTTCGTTGCCATTTTCTGGTTTATGGCTCGTTCGCGTGTGGAAGTCATTCGTCCCGGCGACCCGAAACAGGTTACGTTTGATGATTATAAGGGTCAGCCAAACCTGATCAAGATGGTGCGCCAATGGATTTCTCTGCTTTCTGACCGGACCAAGTTCCAAAAAATGGGTGGTCAGTTCATCAACGGA
>JAICQC010000248.1 GCA_025938055.1 Anaerolineales bacterium
ATAGTAACCACTGTCCACACTGTAGTTGAAACTGCTCAGATGCATATAGTGGCGGACAACATCCACTTCGGCGAGTTCGGGCAGCGGTAGGTCTGCGCGGAGGAGATTTTCGGGAGGCAGAGCCGTTTCGGGGACGTCTGATGCGGGCATCATCACGCCTGTCCGCCCGGGGGAGGATAAGTCGAAAATGGTCGGTTCGACGATCTTCGGCGCTGTCTGGACTTGGGGTTCCATCACTGCATCAGTCATGGCTCACCTCCGATAAGACTTCAACGAGTGTATCGATGTCTTCCTTGCTGTTCATTTCGGTAACTGCGATCAACATGTGATCCTTGAGGGCGGGGTAATCCTGACCGAGGTCGTACCCGCCGAGGATGCCGTGCTCGAGCAAGTGCGCGTTGACTTCCGCAACCGGGCGATTCACGCACAGCGCAAACTCGTGGAAGAACGGCTCTGTGAAGCAGAGACCCATGCCGGCGATCTGGCTGAGCTGCTGCGCGGCGTAATGTGCCTTTTGATAGCAAAGCTCGGCGACCTGCCGCAAACCCTTCTTTCCAAGCAGGGAAAGATAGACCGCCGTGCCGAGCGCGATCAATCCCTGATTGGTGCAGATGTTGGATGTGGCGCGCTCGCGTTTGATGTGCTGTTCGCGGGCAGTCAGTGTCAGGACGTAGGAACGCTGGCCTCGGTTATCGACTGTTTCGCCGACCAGGCGTCCTGCCATCTTATGGACGTATTGCTTGCGGGTCGTGAAGAAGCCGACGCTGGGTCCGCCGTACCACATCGGGATGCCCAGTGGTTGCCCATCGCCGACGACGATGTCTGCACCCATGGAGCCGGGCGTCTTGAACAATGCCAGCGCTGTGGGATTTGCGACCACGCACACCAGCGCGCCTTTGGCATGCGCGGCGTCGATGAGTTTGGTGTAGTCGTAGACGCGCCCGAAGAAATCGGGGTATTGCAGGATCAGCAGGCATGTATTGTCGTCGACCAGCTCTGCCAGTTCTTCAGGTTGTGTGTCGATGTCGGCGTTCGCGTTATTGCCGTAAAGGTCCAAGTCCATGCCCTGCACATAGGTGCGGACAACCGCGCGGTATTGGGGGTGAACCGTGGGCGAGATGACCACTTTCTTACGTTTGCCGCGGAACTGCGCGTACGCGAGGTTCACCGCTTCGGCGGTGGCAGTGGCGCCGTCATAGTGCGAGGCGTTGGATACATCCATGCCGGTCAATGCCGCCATCAGCGATTGATATTCAAAGATGGCTTGCAGTGTGCCTTGTGAGATTTCTGGTTGATATGGGGTATAGGCGGTATAGAACTCGCCACGTCGCAGCATGTGGTCCACGACCGAAGGAATGTAATGATTATACATGCCCGCGCCGAGGAAGGAGATCAGGTCGGTGCGCACGTTTTCATTGGCATGCGCCAGCCCCGAGAGTTCGTTCAATGCTTCCATTTCGGTGAGCGCGGGGGGCAGATTCAATTTGGGGAAACGATGCTTTGCGGGGACCGCCTCGAACAAGTCATCCAGCGACTTGATGCCGATGGTCTCGAGCATTGCGTCCCGTTCCCTGGGGGAGATGGGAATGTAGGTCATATTACCTCCATGTCATTACGAAGAGCGTCGTTTGCGACGAAGCAATCTCATGTTGCACGGGGATTGCTTCGTTTCCCTCGTAATGACACTTGATTAGTGAGAGCGTTCCTCACAATACTTCTCATACGCGGCGGAGTCCATGACTTCACCTGTTGTCTCGCCATCCACTTTGATCATCCAGCCTTCGCCGTAGGGATCGGAGTTGAGGATTTCAGGCTTGTTGGACAGGTCCTTGTTCACCGCGCTGACCGTGCCACCCGCAGGAGCATAGATCTCAGCAGAGGCTTTGACCGATTCAACAGAGGCGATCGGTTTGCCTGCTTCGATGGTGTCGCCTTCATCCACGAAAATCTCGACGAAGACAATATCGGAGAGTTGAGACTGGGCATAATCACTTATTCCCATTGCCCCGGTCTCGGGGTTGAACCATTCATCAGACTTTGCATACTTCAAATGGACAGGCGCATTCATTGGATTTTGCTCCTTTTGATGTCATTTGGCGATTAAACGCTAAAGGCGCACGAAATTTATCGTGCGCCTCTGTAATTTGACCTGAGAGATTCGTTTAGTTTTGTAGTTTAGTAGTTTTATAGTTACGCAGTTTTTCAACTACCCAACTATCGAACTGCCAAACCAGCCAACTAAATTTACACCGTCGGTATCGTCCCGCTGAGGCGGGACGAACTTTCCAGAGTTTGTTCGAGAACAGGGTCCTTTTGCCTGAGAGTTTCGTCTGGGTTCGCCTGTTCCAGACTTGCACCTTCGGCGTCCACGCGGGATCTCTTCCCTGTTGCCCGTTAAGTTAGTATATCCATTGTATGGGCGAGAGGAGCGAGAGTCAAGAGGAGAAAGCTCATCTAATTAAGGGCAAAGACTTCCAAACGTCATGGGTCGGAAGTCTTTGATACCTGATGCCCGAAAGTTGATTTCAGCCGCTGGGAGTTTCCTCATCTTCAGAGGCAGGCGGTTCCTCAGGCGCGGCGGGGATAACCGGCGCGGCAGGCAGCAGTGTCCCATTGAGCCCGGCAAAATATTCTTTGACGGCAATGTCGTTATAGAAGACCAATGCCAGCACACCGACGACCACCGAGAAGACGTTACCCACGACAATACAGACAATCTCAAGGACCGCGAGATTCGTGGAGGGCAGCACCGGCTGCGGCGGAGTGCTCATGAGTTTGGCGGCGTAGATGATCTCGAAGATGCCCAAAATCGTGGGAAGGATCGTGAGCGGTACGCAAACAACGCCAATTACCGTTGACAACACCGTGCCGGACGCGGCAACCCCCCAGATCAGGTTGACGATTCCACTGACAAGGGTCATCCATGCGATGACATGTACCAGTGTGGGTTTCTGTTGGTTTGTGAATTGCGGGTTCATTTCTTTCTCCTGAAGAATATAGCCTTGCAAAAATTGACCGATTCGCCACCCACACGCCTGATAAAACCTTCGCAAGGCGGACTGTCTGGTGAACAGGCTCACTTCCTTATACGCTGAATATATCGCCGGGTTGCAGTCGAATCTGCTTGCTTTACAAAAAAATTGCAGTAATATTAGTTTATCGCTCTTTTTATCGTTACAGGAGGATGACATGGAGGTTAAAGGGAAAGTCGTCATTGTTACGGGCGCCTCTTCGGGGATTGGTGAAGCGACTGCTCTCGAGTTCGCGCGCGAGGGGGCGAAAGTGGTGCTGGCTGCCCGCCGCGTGGAACGGCTCGAAGCGCTTGCGCAGGAAATCGCTGAGATGAAGACCGGGGCAGAGACGCTCGTTGTGCCAGCCGACCTCTCGAAACTGGAGGACATTAAAGCACTGGTCAGCCAGACACTGGATCGGTTCGGGCGCATCGATGTACTGGTCAATAATGCAGGTTTTGGGCGTCTGGACTGGCTGGAAAATCTCGATCCCAAGAAAGATATTGAAGCACAGTTCGATGTAAATGTGCTGGGGGTGGTGCAAACGACGCGCCAGGCTCTTCCCGTAATGATCAAACAACGTTCGGGTCATATTATCAATATGTGCTCCATGGCAGGGCTGGTTGCCACCCCCACCTATACGATTTATGCCGCCAGCAAACATGCCGTGCACGGGTTCTCTGAGGCGCTGCGGCGTGAGGTGAAGCCCTGGGGCATCGACGTTTCGATGATCTATCCTGGTGGTGTGAAGACGGAATTCGGGGAGCATGCAGGCATCAAACGCAAGACAAAAGCGACCACTCCCAAGTTCCTTTTGCTTTCTGCCGAGGACGTCGGGCGTGCGGTCGTGCAGCTGGTGCGCCGCCCGCGCGCCATGTGGATCATTCCGTGGCTGTGGAGCATTACAGCTCTGATCAACAAGTTGTTTCCCTCGTTTGTAGATTACACGACGATTAACAGATTTACCATCCCGGAACGTGCCGATGAATTGAATGCAAAATAAAAATCAGACGATCTACACAGATAGCCTGATCGTATTCAACACTTAAAATGGTTCGTTAGGCGGACAGCCGGATCAATCAGGCACTCCTGCTGGTTTCACATCTTTCAGATTCAACTGCAGAGTCCTGCGTCCGTTGTATTCATTCACCTCAAAGCGATAAAGAACATCAATGTTCGGCGGAAGGTCAGGCTTGAGATGCCCAATGTGAAACCCGATCGCGTCGACGGCGACGCCGCGCTCGTCTTCAACCGTCAGCTTTAGATGCTTTCCATCCGCACCGACCGTACGCGCCGCCTTCACCTTTACGTTGCGCGAGACAAAGACCGCCTCCGGGTTGCCGTACCCGGTGGGTTCCAGGAACATCAGATGCTTCAATACATCAAAATTTAATTCTGAAAGTGGCACTTCGAGGTCTGCCGTCAGGGTCTGGCGCAGGTCTCTCGAGCCAAGTTGATCTTTGGCGATTTGCTTCAGTCGCGAGACCAGTTCTGGTAGGTTCTGGTTCTTCACTGTGAAGCCGGCTGCCGCCGCATGACCACCGTGCCGCACGAGCAAGTCCTTGCACTGATCGAGCGCGTCGGTGATGTGGAATTCCGGGATGGAGCGGCACGAGCCGCGTGTCTCTTCAGTGCTTTTCGCCGCGACGATCGCGGGCCGATAATGGACCTCTGTCAGGCGGGAGGCTGCCAGCCCTACCACGCCCGGATTGAACTCCTCATGCGCGGCGAAAAGCAGGAATGCTTCGGGGTCATCCGACATGGCAATTGCTTCAGCTTGCTCCTGCATGGTTCGCGTGATGGACTGGCGTTGTCGGTTCTGGGTGTCGAGCTGCATGGCAAGCTGACCAGCACGCATGAAGTCGGTGGTGGTAAGAAGCTCGAACGAAGCCAGCGCGGATTCAAGCCTGCCAGATGCGTTCAAGCGCGGACCCAGCATGAAGCCGATGTTTCCTGCTGTGCACTTCTCTATCTTTAAGTCTGCCACGCCAGCCAGGGAGAAAAGTCCCTGCCGCTTGGTTTCCCGGATTTGCCGCAAGCCTCTGCGAACAAGGACTCGATTTTCACCCACAAGTGGCGCCAGATCGGCGACGGTCCCCAGGGCAACCAGGTCGAGCAGGTCATTCGAGTGGAAGCCATTGACGGGTTGTCGAACATTGAGCAGCGCCTCGGCGATCTTGTAGGCGATTCCCACCCCTGCCAGATCCTTATCCGGATACAGGTCGCCGTGCTGTTTCGGGTTGATGACCGCGAAGGCGGGAGGCAGGTTTAAGCCGTCCGGGTGGTGGTGATCGCTGATAATGAGATCCAGACCAATGGTCTGCGCGTGGAGTGCTTCGTCGGGCGAGCGGATGCCGCAGTCCACGGTGATGACCAGCCTGACGCCGTCCGCTTTGAGCGAATCCAGAGCTTCTTTATTGAGTCCATAGCCCTCGTCGAAGCGGTTCGGGATGTAGCCGCGCACGTTCGCGCCGAAGGATCCGAGCGCCTGCACGAGCAGCGCGGTGGCAGTCACGCCATCCACGTCGTAATCGCCGTAGATCGCGATCGGCTCATCGTGCTGGAGCGCATAACAGATGCGGTCTACCGTAGCCTGCATGCCGGTCAGTTGGAACGGATCATTGTTCGCATTCGGCTCGGCTTTAAGAAAGGCGCGGGCTTCGGCATCCGTTGCCAGGCCGCGGTTGAATACGATTTGCTTGAGAATGGGCGGGAACTTGGCAAGAGCCTGGTCGGCTTGTGGGGTAATGGGCGAGGCGACAACCCAGCGTTTATTGTGTGTCATTTTCTGTAAATTCTATAAAGTGTATCATCGATTTTTTCGACCCGGTAACGTTCGGTCAGTTCGGGGGTGTAGATTGTAAAGTAAATCGGGCGGGTATCCAGATTCTGATCGATATATGCAATGGCGGAGTCTGCCAGCTTTTCCTCCTCTGTGCTCCAGGCTTCATGAAAGGAAATGCCGGTCCTTCCGTCTTCGATATAAGCGGTGTAGACGTAACTGTAAAGCCTGTCCCAGTTGGCAAATACGATGGCGTCCTCCTCCAAATGGCGTATGATTTTTCTGGCATCGTTGATAGCTTTGTCCGGGGCAAAGACCGGATAAACATGATCGCGCCGGACAAAGAGCGGGTATCCGTTTTGTATCGCCGGGATGAGGTCCCTGCGGGCATGCCAGAGGGGCAGCGCAACTAATAATATCATGAGCACAGATTGCACGATTCTGACAGCCCGCGCGTCTGGTAACCGACGGCTAAGACGCAGCAATTGGCTGGCTCCCATCCCGAACCAGACAGAGGTGATCACGGCGACAGGCACATAAAACTCCCGATAGACCGAAAATGAAACTGTGACGGCAAACCCCCAGATCAGGAGGAACGCGATCAGCGGATATAACCCCTCGGGCAACCTTTCCCTTAATAAAGTAATTGCGCCGATCAGGATGAGAAGGATCGCCCAAAATGGAAAATAAGAAACGTATTCAACCAGTCTGCGGCTGATTTCTTCACCCGTCGCCGAGAAGTAATAGGACCAGAAATGGTTGGCGGGAAAGATGGCAAGGAATCGTTCGATAGGCGTTTCGAACTCAGCCGCACTCAACCCAAACGCGCTGAGATTCGTTCGATAGACGGTGTTGTAGATACTGGAGGGCGGGTCGTTGTGATCGAGGTAAAGAAAAAAGCCAAAAGTGAGTGCCACGCCGAGAAACGCTCCTGCTGCCGCGGCGGTCCATTCGGTCCGTTTGCGTGTCGTAAGCGCCATCAATACCAGCACAGACAGGGCGGTCATCACCACCGTACTGTGAATACCCACGCTTAATCCGCCTGCCAGACCTGCGAGAAATAAGAATCCCCATTTCCCTGTACTTCGCCAGAGCATGACCAGCAGCCAGACCGTGGCGAGCATTCCGGCGGCGGGCGCATAGGATTCCGCAACCAGGGCGCGCCACCAGAAGCCTTCGGTGAGCGTGAGCAGGATGGAGGCGCTGAAGGCGGCGATCCGCCAGCCTCCGAGCAGGCGTACGATCAGGTAGGTCTCTGCCACTGCCAGCGCGCCGAAGAACCCAGACATCAGATTGACACGAAAAGCGACA
>JAICQC010000259.1 GCA_025938055.1 Anaerolineales bacterium
CAACTTCAAGCCACGCAAACTGCCCAAAAACGCGCAGACTCCCACCAGTCGGGTGCACGCTTTGTTGGGCTGCATTACGGACAGTTACAAATATCGAGCATGATACTGACCTCTTCTCTTGGTTCGGGCCCCAATTGATACCCGGTGGGATGAGAAAAACTATTCAGGATCAATCGATCATTGGACAATGTGCCAGAATAATCAATGATAACAGTGTGTGAGGGATATTCAGCAACTAGGGTGAACCAGATTTGGTTTTCTACGGTGTAATAAATTCCTTGCGGGGTTGTTTTCTCAGTGTTTTCTCGTGAGAACCACGTGCTGATATCCGGCCAAACAGTCTTACTGAAATCACCAGCTCTCTCATCTTCGCATAATTGTTCATGTATGACAAGACCATCCTCATAGAAGCGAAAAACACTGTAGTGCTGAGCACAATCTTCATCTGGAGTGTCCTCGCGGTAAAAAACACCGCTGATGCCGCCAACGTGACTGCCTTGAGGTGTAGCCCCGAAATGAAATGCCTGATTGGGGAGGGGTGTGATGGTTTCTAGCGGCGTAGATGTGCCAGGTAAGAGCGCTTCAGTATCTATCCTTGTGGATGATGGAAGCGGAATTGGTGATGCTGTGTAGATGATACTTGGACTCGGAATAATGGTTCTGATAGCTGGCAACTGCGTTTGCTGTGTTTGGATAGCACACCCAAAAAGGAGCAGCGTCAATATCGTGAGCAAGATGAAAGTTCGCATTGTTTTATTTAAGCAGCCCAACTAGGGATTATACTGCCGCCGTATAACAGCTTTTAGACGGATGAACTGTCCGCCTAATGTCCTAACTCATTTGGGACGTTAGGCGGCGATAGGTTAAAATAGGATGAGCAAATTATAGTACAGTTCATCATGAGGTCAACATGCAGAGTGCAAAACCGCCCCGAAAACTGCTCGACCAGGTAAGTGATGCCATTCGCACCAAACACTACTCGCTTCGCACCGAAAAAACGTACATTGAATGGATACGGCAATACATTCTCTTTCATGGGAAACGTCACCCAAAAGACATGGGACCTGAGGAAGTTCAAGCCTTTATCACCTACCTTGCCACGCAACGGACTGTTTCTGCATCGACCCAGAACCAGGCGCTGAGCGCCATCATGTTCCTCTATCGCCATGTAATACAGCAAGAGATCACCTTCCCGACCGACGTGATTCGGGCCGAAAAATCGAAGACTCTTCCAACCGTCCTCACTCATCAGGAGGCAATGGCTGTCATCGCGAAAATGACCGGAACAGCTCAACTCATGGCGAAAATACTCTATGGCAGTGGCTTGCGCTTGACAGAATGTCTTCGTTTGCGTGTCAAGGATGTTGATTTTGGAAACCATCAGATTCTTGTGAGGGATGGCAAGGGCGAAGATGACCGAATGACCGTCTTGCCTGATTCACTCATCCCGCTGCTACAAACGCATCTGAAAACGGTCCAGGCACTTCACCAGAGAGACTTGAGGGATGGGTTTGGGAAAGTCTACTTGCCTTATGCACTTGCCAGGAAATACCCCGGCGCTCCCGGAGAATGGGCCTGGCAATATGTCTTCCCCGCCTCCGTACGCTCCACAGATCCCGTCTCCAAAAAGACGATGCGCCACCACACAGATCCGAGTTTCCTGCAGAAAGCCATCCGCCAGGCTGCCAAAGCCGCAGGGATCGACAAATTAGTTTCTCCTCACACGTTCCGCCACTCCTTCGCAACTCATCTCCTGCAAAACGGCTACGATATCCGAACCGTCCAGGAGCTTCTCGGGCACAAGGATGTCAAAACCACCATGATCTACACCCATGTCCTCCACCGCGGCGGTTTGGCAGTCAAAAGCCCCCTCGACCCCTAATTACCAATCTACCAATTACCAATCTACCAATTACCAATCTACCAATTCCCGATTCCCAATTACCAATTCCCAACCCTCCCGATCAGCCAGTAAACGCCGGCGGCGAGCAGCCCGCTGACAGGGATGGTGATCAGCCAGCTTAGGATGATCTCCTCTGCCACGCTCCAGCGTACCTTGCTGGCGCGCTCCGCCGAGCCCACGCCAATGATCGAGGAACTGACCACCTGCGAGGCGCTGACCGGCACGCCAAAGAGCGACGCCGCCAGGATCACCCCTGCCGAGCTCAACTGCGTGGAAAAACTGTGCAGTGGGCGTATCTTATAGAATTTCCCTCCCAGCGTACGGATCAACCGCCAGCCTCCCATCCCCGTGCCGATGGCAATCGCCGCCGCACTGACGGCGACCACCCAGAACGGAACCTGGAACGAGGGCAAAGCCCCGCCGATCACCAGGCTCAGCGCGATGATGCCCATCGTCTTCTGCGCGTCGTTGGTGCCCTGCCCAAACGCCATGACCAGAGCCGTAAACCACTGTCCGCGTTTGAACAGATCGTTCACGCGCGGCGTGGCGCCGCGCACCAGGAAGTAGATCAGACGCGTCGTCAAAAACCCGGAGACAAACCCGATCAGCGGGAACGTAAACAGGGCGATCAGAACAATATTCAATCCATCCCATTTGATGGCGCCCATGCCGGCGCCGGCGATCACCGCGCCGACCATCCCGCCGATCAGCGCGTGAGAGGAACTGCCCGGAAGCCCGAAATACCAGGTGATCAGGTTCCAGACGATGGCGCCAATCAGCGCCGCGGCGATCACACCCAGCGTCAGGGCATTCGAATCGACGATCTCATCCCCAATGGTTCTCGCAACCACCACCCCGAACAGGAAGGGTCCAAAAAACTCGGCGACTGCTGCGATCCCCAGAGCCGTACCGGGGCTAAACGCCCGCGAAGAGATCATCGTGGCGACGATGTTGCTGGAATCGCGCATCCCGTTCAGAAAGTCAAAGACCAGTGCCAGGGCGATAACAATAATGAGTTCTTGGGACATGTTGAATATACGTCATTGCGAGGAACGAAGTGACGAAGCAATCTCCTCTTAAACGGGATTCCCCAATCGAGCAATTTCATCCATTTAACTGGAGACACTTGCGCCTGCGCGTGATTTGCTTAGCAAATCATGCAGGTGTTGCTTCGTGAAGTGCGCCCTCGCAACGACAATATTAAGTCTTCTTCACCACAATATCGGCGATGATATTGCCTGCCTCATCGCCGCGGTCCGCGGCGTTGGAGAGATGCCGGTACACCTCGCGCAGCTTCAGCATCTCGACGATATGATGCACATCCTCAGGACCCTTAAAGAGATCGGCGATGGCTTCCCGGTAGACGCCCTCCACGCGGTTCTCGAGCGCCTTGGCGCGCTGGGCATGGTCAATGGCGACCGAAGGATTCTTCTGCAGCCGCTGCACCGCCTGATAGATCTCATAGGCGGCGTCCTTCAACAGAGTTGCGATCCTTTGCATATAGGGCGTGGGCTTAACCTTCAACACCACCATCTCGCTGACAGTACTGTCCGCGTAATCGATCACGTCGTCGATGGACCGCGAGAGCGCAAAAATATCCTCCCGGTCGAAAGGCGTCACGAACGTGCGGTTCA
Source organism: Anaerolineales bacterium (assembly GCA_025938055.1). The sequence continues at coordinate 3,538 of JAICQC010000259.1, forward strand.
ATTCATCGATCAGGATGCGCCGCACTTCATCCGCCTCCTTCTCTTTGAGTGTCAGCTCCTCGGCGATCTCGCCATTCTGCGTTTCAAGATATTTGACAAGCAGTTTTAATCCGTCAAAGGTGATCGAAGCCTGCTCCTGGATCAGTTTATGAAAAACGTCCTCGCGCTTCTTGAAAAAACCGAACATAAAAACCTCGATTGCATTGTGATTATGGAGTCATCCCTCTCGGGTGCTCAATCATACCATCTCTATTCGTTAGGATTTGAGATTTGAGCCACTTTTTCTCCCTGACTCAAGACCGATCACATGTTCGCCGTTCCCCCGTTGGGCTTTGCAACTCTGGCTTCCTCAACGAGGATCACAAACATTGAAAACCAGCCAGCCTGGAAGCCCGAGGCAAAGGAAAGGCTCACATAAAAATTTCACCGCCGGGAACGGCGGTGAATTAATTCTTATTCTGCTTTTTTGGAGGAACCTTGTGTCGTGTCCTTTGCCGGTTCCGTCCCATCGGGCTCGGAGACCTTTTGAAGGACCTGACCCGAGAGCTTGGTCGTTTCATTCCGTGCGAGATCACCCAGAGAGATGACACCCACCAGGCGTTTGTCTTCACGGCTGAGAACCACAAGGCGGCGGATCTGGTTTTGCTCCATGATCTTGGCGGCTTCGCTCGCGTCCTGGTCTTCGAAACAATAGATCGCCGGCGCGGTCATCAGATCCCGCCCGAGCATCACGTTGACATCCATCCCATCTGCCAGGGCACGGATGGTGATATCCCGGTCGCTCAGGACACCGATCAGTTCATCCCCATCACAGACCGGCAGGAACCCAATGTTTCGGTCCCGCATCTTCTTCGCCGCGGACTGCAATGAGTCATCGGGCTGAATCATCTCTACATCGCGCGACATGATCTCGCTCAGCTTCATACGTGGCTTTTCTCCTCTACCCGATCTTCCAGCGCGTGGACTCCATGCTGGCTGGCGCAGTGGGCGCAGCAGTAGAGCGCATCTGCCGTCTCCATGCCGTGACCAATGATGCGGCAGCCGCAGTGCGCGCAGGTGGGTGCCAGCGCATGGATGGCGCACTCGAAGCTATCGAACACGTGCGTTTCACCGCCCATCCGCACCTCGAAACATTTATCATAGGTGTTGCCGCACACTTCGCAGGTGGCGGCTTTGCTTCCTAACTCATGTTCATTTTTGTTCATATCTGCCTCTCTTCTAGGACTTGCCGCGTGCGGCTTGTGCCTTCTTGATATTCTGACGTCTCGCCTTCTGCTGCGCCGCGGTCGGCTTGGAGCGTTCGGGAACGTTGCGGCGCGGCTTGGCTTCAAAACGGTCTCCGCGGATCTTGACCGGCCGCGTGCGCAGCTTCCTGATCAAGTCTTTTGCATCCTTGCTATCACCGACGAGCTTGCCGTCCTCCACGTGCGCGTCCTCCTTGCTGACCAGCCATTTGACCGTCGCCCAGGAGCCGGTGGCGCGCTTCCCGGCTACGCGCTGCAAATGACCTTTATCGCCTACGTCATCCGTGCGGAAGGTCTCGAAATCACTTCCCTCGCGCACTTCGATATGATAGTAATTCCCGGTCCCGCCACTGCCAGGCTTCTGGCGCCGGCTGCCTTGAGATTTTGTTGATTTTCCGTTCTGGCTTTTTCGACTGTTTGCCATCCTGCCTCCTTACATTCATCTGACTCTTGTCAAACAGAAACAAGCCCCTGTGCAATATATAACGGAGGCAGAAAGGCAATGTTATGCACTGGACGATGAAACCATCATCCTATAAAACCGGGCAAGCCAGATATGAATTCACGAGGTCTGTCATATGCCTTCTGGCGAATGATGCTACTCCAAAAAGAACCTCCAATTTCCTTGGAGGTTCTTATGCCTTACTCTGTATATTGCGGCAATTCTGGTAGCGACTGCAGGTACAGCCAGATCGCCGTCATTTCCTCATCATAGAAGAATTGGTAATCCTGCCAGGGCATGAATTCCGGATCCAATTGATGACCGCTGGGTGTTACACCCGTTCGCAGGGCATTGATGAAATCCTCCTCTGTCCAGGCGCCCAGCTCGCCGCCCGGCGTCAGGTTGGGCGATATCTTTACGATCGTCGGGTCAGGGAAGGGACCGCCATTCAGCTCTGGTCCATGACAGACCCGGCAGTCATTTGTGTTCACCAGATATTCGCCATACTCCACCGTCGCAGCCCTCTCGGGCGCCGTGACATGGACCTCATGACTCACTGACTCCACTGGCAATTTACCCAGCACACCAGCCGCCAGCATTATTTTTGCCAAAGGTGTAAAACTCTTACCTTCCAACCGATGATCCACTGGCGGAACGGTTTTCACGTAGGCGATGATCGCTGCCAGATCTTCATCACTGAGATACGAGGTAGCGGCGACAGCAGGCATAAAAATAGGCATACCATCCGGACCGAGTCCGTGGCGAATCGCGCGGACGAAGTCTTCGGTTGTAAATTCGCTTCCGATACCGCCCTCACCCGCCGTCAAATTGGCAGAGTCGACCGTGCCCAGCGGACCTGCATTGAACCAGTCGTCAATTCCGCTTAGGTCTTCTCCGTGGCAGCCCTGGCAGTGGGTCTCGACGCGGTGTTTCCCATACTCAAGACTCTCAGCATCCTCCGGGAGCGTAAGGTTGGAAGCAGGGAAATCGTACACTTTATTCAGACGAGCGTTGCCGATCAAATACAAAACAATTCCAGCCAGCAGCACGATCCCGATCAGCGAACCGAGTACAAGACCAACAGTCCGAAGCACTTTTTTCATTGTTTTATCTCCTCCCCGATATTTTATCAGTCTCTACAAGTCATCTCAAAAACATGCCGAACTCCGTCATTGCGAGCGCAGCGAAGCAATCTCCTGCTCTATAAGCAGTTTTTACCCGTAAATTGAGCTTGAGATTGCTTCGTCAGGAAAATCACCCTCCTCACAATCACGGAAAAGTGAGACTTTTAATTTTCAAAAATCAGTAGTTTAAATTTTCGTGTATCTCAACTCCTTCTTCTAGCCGCGATTTGCGATAATTTGTAGGTACGTCTTCCCGAAGATCAGCCCGCGCACATGATCGGAACCCAGGAAAGAATGAGGGAATCCCAGGTCGATTGGACTGGCTTTATTCAAGCGCTCGATCTGTTCCACGGTCAATTCAACGTCCAGGCATCCTAAATTTTCCTTCAACTGTTTTTCGCTGCGCGCGCCGACGATGGGGATCATCTGATAGGGTCTTTGCCGCACCCAGTTGATGGCGA
>JAICQC010000374.1 GCA_025938055.1 Anaerolineales bacterium
ACTTCGCTGGGTTGCGAAAGCTGATCGAGCCCAACGCAGAATTACCGAGCTTGGAAGTTTACTTTCGAGGTTGCCAAGTATGTGGCAAAAGCCAGTCTCAGCTTGTGGTGAGGCACGCCCTCCAAGGCACAAAGGGAGCGCTGCAATTTACCGATGCAATGCAAACGCTCCTTCAACCTACAGAGAGCGCATCGCTGTTGAGCCAGTTAAGTTTTAGCGGCGATTAAGTTAAGAAAGAGAATTCCTCAACATCATTAGTGAGGCAGGTTGCTCCTAGCTACGCTAGTAATGCTCTGCAGCCAACCCGCCCTACAGAAGGACATACCATGACCACTTTTTTCAAAAAGCACTCCACCATTATTTTAATTTCGCTTCTCATCGTATTGCTGGCGCTGGCGCGGTTATTCCCGTCAGCGGGGTTAGTCCTGGGAGCCATTTTTCTGACATTCAGCTTTTTCATCGCCAGCTTGGCAGTCGTTGAAAAGCACAAGGAAGCGTACCGCCAGGGCAAGCTCACGCGCGGCGACTTTATCCGCAATGCCGTCGTAGAAATCACCGGGACTCTGCTGGCAATGATACTGGCGGGTCTGCTGGGCAGGCTGGCTGCACAGTTCGCCACCCAGGGAATAAGCCATGACCTGCTGCGAGTGGCGGCGGGGATCCTCACCGGTCTACTGGTGGGGATAGCGGTGGGCATGGCGACAAAAAGGACCTGGGGACGATTTGTGAAGGTGTCCCCGGAGGGGTGAGTGTTTCGGGTCGGGAGATGCGGCACATCGAAAGCCCATACGCTCACTCATAGGTAATACAAAAACAGCGCCGAACAGGGCGCTGTTTTTGTATTGCTATGTATATTTTTAGATCTGAGGATTAGGGAAGCCCGTCCCAGTTGCCCGAGATGGGCATATCACCCGCGACGCCCAGGGCAAAGATGAGGTCTGCCACGCCAACGGTGTTGGCATTACGCAGGTGGAAGAAGCCGTTGCGGAAGATGCCGATCGTATCATCGCCATCGCCGTCCCAGTCTCCCACCACGGGCTTGTCGCCGGGCAGCCCGTAATTGATCTGGATATCGGCAACGCCCGTGGTATTGGCATTCTTCAGATACAAGGCGCCATTGCTCGGACGGAAGACGCCGGTGGTATCCTCGTTATTGCCGTTCCAATCGCCGGCGATCGCCACATCGCCCGGAACACCCAGGGCAAAGCTGACATCCGGGGCGCCCGAGGAGTTTGTGTTGCGCAGGAAGAAGGTCCCAATGGAGCTGCGGTAGACACCGACCGTATCGATGCCATCGCCGTCCCAGTCTCCGGCAATGGGCTGGTCACCGGGGGAACCGAAGGCGAAGATGATGTCTCCGGCGCCAATGGTATTGGAATTGCGCAGGTGGAAGAAGCCGTTGCGATAGATGCCAATTGTGGCATCGCCATCGCCGTCCCAGTCTCCGACGACCGGATAATCGCCGGACTGTCCGTAGTTGATCTGCACGTCTGCAAAGCCGGTCACGTTGGTGTTCTTGAGGTAGAGGGCTCCGTTGGAGGGACGGAAGACCCCGGTGGTCACCTTGCAGGCAGGCGCGTTATTGAAAGTGGCTGTATAGTTCTGAGAAGGCTGATTAGCCGTCACGTTGGTATAGCTGCGGTTCGCCGGGGTAAAGTTGTAGCAGGGGTGCGCCGGGGTGACCGTTCCGGTCCAACCAGACGGCACAGATATGGAGTAGTTGCCGCTTACGTCTGAGGTCACCGTCCGAGGCGTGGTCTCCACGTAGCTCAGGGTTGCGCCCGCCACGCCCACATTGCCGCTGATGACATAGGCTACGATGGCTGTGAAGTTCTGGATCGTTTGACCGGCGGTGAGGTTGGTAAAGCTGGCGTTCCGGGGTGTGAAGAAATATCCCGATTTCGAAGGCGTGATCGTGCCGCTCCAGTTAGCGGGTACCCGGATGGAATAGGCGCCGGTGGAATCTGCCGTGACGGTCTTGGGTGTGCCGTCCGTATAGCTCAGGACGGCTCCGCCCACGCCGGCATTGCCCAGAATAGTGACCTGACCGCCGATCTGCGTCTTGAACGTCCAGGGGGTGCCATCATTGGCGTAGACCCAGGGCTTGGGAACACAGCTTGCGCAGGTTGTGGACCTCACCTGCCAGTAGTAGGTCTTGTTATTTGCCAGGTCTACCGTGACACTTCTATCCAGGTCAAATGTGCTCGTCCAGTTGGGGTCGTTGTCCGGGCATGCCGAACCCTCCTTGACACAGTAACTGTATTTCTCGGGGGTGGGGCTCGCCGCCTGCCAGGACAGGACGACATCATTCGGATTTACGTTGATGGCGCCATTCGCAGGAGTTGTTTTGCTAAAGGTGGCTTTGTCTGCGGGTGGCACTGGCTCGGAGGTGTTGCCTGGTGTGGCTGCCGCGGGATCCACCGGTTCGCTCTGCCAGACGGCAAGGCAAATACTGGAGGGGTCCGCCGGGCAGGTGAGAAACTCAACGGACAGATAGGCGCCGCTTTCATGAGAATACACATAATGGGCGCCGCCTGGTCCATCAATTGAATCGTAGGAAACCCAGCCCGATTTTGCCAACTGTTCATTGGAATAGTAATTGGTTATATCCTGCGGAAGAACAGACATGAATTGTTCCCGGGCTTCAAACCGTTCGCCCGGGAGGGAGATGGTATCTCCGTTGCCATTGATCCTGACCGTCTGCGTCGTTGCCCCCAGGCTCGACCAGGTGAGTCCCGGATACAGAGGTGCCCCTTCTGTGCCGGGACCCTGGCTCTGGGCAAGAGCACCAGAGCTACCCTGCCATGCTCCCGTTGCGAGTACGGTAAGTACAAGAACAGAAGCAAAAACTATTTTACGAAATACTGCGAACATTTTATCTCCTTTATATGAATGATTGGCGTTTCTCATTCTCCCGGCAATGACATACCCAGAAGCAGGGAAAGGGTTGACAACTTTTAAGGTAGAAAGTGCGTGATCGACAAATCTCCTCAAGCCCCGTTGCTATCGTCGAGGAAGAGATCAATGCTGGGAAGGGCAGCAGCGCAGGGCAAGATCATAAAGCCGCCTGTGGTTTCTGCTCTCTATTGACAAACGTGATCGCCGGTCAATATGTTCCCGGCGGAAGCACACAACAAGAGGTTATGCGCAGCCCAGTGACGGCAACTGCCTAATATTATCTTAAATCAGGGATTTATACAGCAACCTTTGGAACCGGACTCATCGTTCGAACGCAATTATCTATCAAATGCAACGCCGGTCCCTGTGTCTCCTGTCATCAATGGCTGATGTCACCAGAGACAAGCGCGGGATAGTAGATGAAGCAAGGACGAACTTACAGGAGGAGGCATGCATCATTGTCTGCCGTTTAGTTTCCCAGGTGAAGGCGGTCTGCTCGTCCGGGGTGGATGTAAGAGTGTAATACTGGAAACCTGGCGGTCGGGCGGCACCATGTTCCGCTATGGACCCGTCTCCCGTTCCAGCAGGTAGCGCTTGCAGGGCTGACCGTGGCGTGTGATCGTGGCTGTGCGGTGCATGCCGATCTTCTTGGCGACCCGCTGCGACGGAAGATTGCCAACCCGAATGAGGCTGACCAGGCACGGCGCTCGAGGTGCCCAAATGCACAGTCACGGCTAGGGATAGGAGGGACGTGGGGTGGGTGTTTCAGTGGGTTCCAGGGTGGGTCCTGCAGTTGGCACTCTGCTGGGGGTCGCAGTAGGTGTCCCGGTCGGCTCTGTGGTGGGTTCGACGAACAGAGTAAACACCAGCTTCTCGCCCCGGTCTGTATAGAGCTCGAGCTGGGTTTCGGTCACGTTGTACTGCCAGACGGTGCTCAGAAGAGTAGTGTACATCGCTTCGATGCTCGTCGCCTCTTCACCGCAGGTCTCCGGCGACGCCATGCTCATGGAGGGGAAGGAGAGGCTGTCGTCCACCGCCTGATACTCGCCTTCGAAGTCTCTGCAGATCGTCGTACCGCTATACCGGCTCCCATCGAACTGCAGGGTAAAGGCATCCAAGTCCACGCCCGCCAAAGGCGCGGCAGAGATCAGCTGCCAGGTCTTTCCGGTCAAGTCTCGAGGGTCCACGTCGAATTCCGGCACGCGACTGTATTGCAGGAGGATCCCTTCGCGTTCATTCATCAGGGACAGGGTGTCGCCATCCAGCGAATAGCTATTCCCCTTCCAGAGGGAGTCCAAATATTCCGTCTCCTGCTCCATCACGCCGGAGGGCTCGAGACATTCAATTGCCGTCCACCCGCCTTCGCCCACCGTAAAACCATGATCCCGCTGAAGGGAATACTCGCCGCCATAGTGATTACAGCCGCCTCTTCCAGTCATGCGGTCGTCGTCGAACTTCAACGTAATAATCGTGCCCGGCTGCAGTTCCTGCCCGTTGAGAGCTTGCAGTGTCCAGCGCGTGCCCTCCAGAGTCATTTCACTGCCAGCCGGCGGCGTGCAGGCAGCCATAACGATACATAAGAAAAGTAGAGCTAGATATTTCATACGATACGGGCGGCTCGCCCGGTTATCCCCCAATCTGCGACATTTCCACCTTGGGCAGGGAGATCGTGTTCTCTGAGCGTATCTCGGAGTAGCGGTCCGTGCGTTTGCCCCAGACCTTTGCGATGAACTGCGAGATCTCCTCGTCCGGCGCGCCGCCGCGCAGCAATGCGCGGAAGTCATGTCCCTTCACGCCGAAGAGGCAGGTGTAGAGCTTGCCCTCC
>JAICQC010000420.1 GCA_025938055.1 Anaerolineales bacterium
GGGTAAGGCAGCTGCCTTACCCTGCAATCCCATTACAATACGTTAATTCTCACACAAAAATTCCGTTTCTATCGGCTCGACCACGAGATTCGGCTCGGGCCATATCCCTTGCTGGAAGCGGTCGATATAGTCACGCAATACATTGAAATCTGCCTCTAGGATCGAGGTGGTCGCCTTCAACTGCGGATCATACATCTTCGCACCTTTGAAGACGTCCATGGGAAAGCTGGCGAAGACCACGTCTGTGCCTTGCATTTGCGCGGCGAGGCAGGCAAGCTGGTTGATCTGTTCGAGGCTGAGGTCGGTCTGGACGTAGCTGCGGAAGTCTTTCACCAGCCTGGGAATAGCAGGCACGACCGCGGGGCTGAGCAGTTTCTTGCGCAAGGCGCACATGACGATGTTCTGATTCTCGGCGCGCCCGAAGGTGTGGTACTCGCGGATGCGCGCGATCCAGAGGGCGGTCTCACCGTCAATGTGATGCTTGCCTTCGGGGATGGCAAACCCTTTGGGGTTTTCCTTCGATCTCACGCTGATCTCATAGGGCAGGTCTACATCGATCCCGCCAACGGCGTCCACCACGGCTTCGAACGTCCGCATGTTGATAGCCAGATAGTGATCGGGCTGCGCACCAAAATTGAGGTTCAATGTGCGTGCCAGCAATCCGGGTCCTTCGCCGGGACCATCGTAATAGCCGAGCCCCTTGTTGCCGTACAGATATGCCTGGTTGAGCTTGCCCTGTGTGATGTTGTAATGATCTGAGATTTCGGGAATCTGCACCCACAGGTCGCGCGGCACTTCGAGGATTCCCACGCGTGTGTTCACAAAGTCAATGCGCACCAGGCGTATAACGTCTGCAAGTCCATAAAGATAGTGATCGCCGCGCGCATCCGAGCCGATGGCAAGGATATTCATCACGGCAGGTCCGCCGCACAGCGGCTGTGGGGTGGAGGTCTGTGAGGCGGTTGGCTGGGTTTCCGGTGCTTCGCCCTCGAGGGAAACCTCTTTCATTGGAAATGTCGTGAGGGTAGGAACAGGTTGAGGGGACGTGGGTAATTCCAGGGCAGGTCCGAGCGGCTGGCGATAAAGCGTGAATAACAACGTTCCCACTACAACAAGAACAAACAAAATGATGCTTGATATAGTTTTCTTTCTGAATGTCATGGCGATTTCCTCCTTGTTTAAGACGGGAATGTCTGGAGGAAAGTTCGCGAGTGTATGATCCTTTCCCTTAAAGCGATAGGCTGGCTTCCGATCTTCCGGAAGCCAGCCCACCTGCCCACCCATCATTGCGAGGACGATGTCTGTGTTGAGGATCTACTGTCTGTGATGAGGCTGTGAAGTCTGCGTTGTGCTGCGATGTCTGTGATAAATCTATGATGTCTGTATTGGGCTGCAATGTCTGTGATGGGGCTGCGACGTCTATGTTGAGTGAATAAAGCGCCCTCGCAATGATGACCACATTATCACGCCAAACCTTCCATTTGAGCCTTTACGAACAGCTTACAACTGAGAAAAACAATCAAATTTGAAAGGTGGGTAATCAACACAATTTTTACACAAGCTTTTCACAGGGCCATAACACCGCTCCATTAAGATTTGTGCAGGTTGGATGTCATCCAGCCACTACAGGTCCCGCAGCTGACCGACAAATTTCCGTTCCGTCCGCGTGTAACCAATCGTTCATCTTATCGTCATGAAACTGCAACCTTTCATTTTTGTTAGTTCACAACTACACCCTCTCCCCCAGTGGTTCTGGTTCTACTTTGCACCTGGAATCGAGGTACTCTTTTTTTTAAGATGGCATCATGGAAAGAAGGTAGAAGATAGAACTCAATTTCCGGTTTCCTTTTCGTCCAAGCCTGTTTTTGATCGCCGTTTTAGTATTGTCTGCCTGCGCCCCGGCGGCGTCGGTGGGCTATACTCCGCGCCCGGCAACCCCCTCCCCAAGCTCAACTTCAAGCCCGAGTCCACTGGAGCTTCCTGTCACTGGGCCGTCCATGCAGCCTGAGCCGGAATCGGATCCCGTGCAGGCTCGCCTGGCTGTCCTCACGTCGCGAGCCAAATCGTTCGAGGTCAAAGAACCCAGGAGATTCTGCAGGCGCAAGCTGCCGATATTCTGGTGGATGACCAGCTCGAAATCGTCCGGTTCAGTGGGCAGAGTGAGCAAAGTCATAGCCTCCTGCAATTTCCAAACCTGGCGAACCTGGAGATCTTCGGGAATACAAAATTGCACCTCACAGATGCCAGGCAGATTGTGGAAGGACCGGCTGAGGTCACCCTGGATTTCACGAATGGTCATATGTTCGTGCATCTCAGCGAAGAGCAGTCCATCCACCTGACGCTGCAGACTCCCCATGCAACCATAACAGCCGCCACGGCTGGCGCGGAATTTGATGTATGCCACACTGTAGAACTGACATGTGTCATGGTCAAACGAGGGATTGTCGAGATCGAGGCACAGGGCAAGCGAGAAGCCGTCAGAGCGGGGTCTGCCGGTGTTGTACTGAACGATGAATCGCCGCCTTCTGTGGTCTGTGCGCCCGTCCCTGCATTCCTTGCCTGGGAGCAGCGTTTTCGGGTATTGCAGGACGTCCCGTCTCTTGATCAGGAGATCGCGAGGTTACCCAAGCAAGCCTGCCCCGTGGGCGCAAATGGCTTCCCTCCCAATGCCCGTATCCTGTATCAGGATGAGTTCAGCGAGACCTCAGAGGAACAGGTATGGGAGCAGGGACAATTCGATCCCTTCACGGTAGCCTACGTCCGCTTCGACGGCGAGAGATACTACCAGGTTCAGGCACAGGGACCGCAGGATAAATACCTCGCCTTTGTTCCGAAGGAAGATAACAAAGAGTATGACTATAAAGATGTGAACATCGATATAAAAACGCGAGCGGCGTCGGCAAGGGAGGGTGACTTCCGCTATGGGGTCGTGCTGCGCCGCTCGGGAGACCAGTATTATGCTTTCGTCGTATCGCCGGTGACCGGGGCATGGTATTTTCTTAAGAGCTCTTCGAATGGATTGCAGCTCCTGAAAGAGGGGAAAGCAGAAGGGATGCGCGGGCTGGAAGGAGAGGATGCTTTGCGTATCGAAGCCGAGGGCTCAACCTTTCTAGCCTTCATCAATGGCAGGTTCATCGGTTCGGCAAGCGACCCCGAGTACGACAGTGGAGAAGTCGGGGTTTTCGTCGAATCGCTGGATAACCCGTACGCGCTGATCAACTTCAATTCCATCGTCATCTGGAATCTGCCCGCACCCGTTTACAACCCGCCGGGGGGAGAAAAATGTTTCAATACCCGTGACGACGACGCGGATGAATTGATCGACCAGGCAGACCCGGACTGCCAGCGTTCTGACGTGCTCATCACATTCCCCACCGTACCGCCCCTGCCGACCATTACACCGCCGCCGACCTCCACAAGAGTGATTGCAACACGTACACCGCTGCCAACCAATACACCCAGACCTACTAGAACACCTACAGAGCCGCCAACCAATACACCCAGACCTAGTAGGACACCTACATCACCACCACTACCGACGAGTACGCCACAACCAACGAGTACGCCACAACCAACGGCAACGGACGAGCCACCGCCACCACCGACAGCAACGGATGAGCCGCCACCGCCGCCACCACCGACAGCAACCGACGAGCCACCACCGCCTCCTCCGCCGACAGCAACCGACGAGCCACCACCGCCGCCTCCGCCGACAGATCCACCGGCGCCAACAGAACCGCCAACGGGGCCGACGGAGCCGCCAGTTTAGCCATGATGTTCAATTTCCGGCTTCCTTTCCTTCCAAGCCTGTTTTTGATCCTCGTTTTATTATTCTCTGCCTGCGCCCCGGCGTCGGCGGACTATTTTGTGATTCCACGCCAGGCGAGCCCAACACCATCGGCGATCCCCGACGCAGTGCAAGCCACCCAGCCGGCTTCTTCACAGGTTCCTTTACAAGTCCGCCTGGCTGTCATGACGGCGCGGGCGAACATCCTCTGGGGCGGAAAGGTCGAGACCGTACTCCAGCAGGCTCAATCCACCGACGTTCAGATCAATAACGGGGTCGAAACGGTTAAGCTCAACCTGCCGGATCAGCAGAGTTACAGCATTCTGTATGTCCCAGACTTTGTGAATGTAGAGCTCTTCGGTCATACAAAATTATTTCTTAC
>JAICQC010000487.1 GCA_025938055.1 Anaerolineales bacterium
ACGCTGCTGGTGACCAGCTGGCTATCGGGGTCCTGGAACACCATCCCCACCAGCGAAGCCAGCCCGCCGATGCGCGCCCGGCGTGTGTCATACGAGCGGACAATGACCTGACCGGTCAATTCGCCTTCGTGATAATGGGGCACGAGTCCGTTGATGCAGCTGCAAAATGTCGTCTTGCCGCTGCCCGCGGGACCGGTCACCAGCACGATCTTACCGGGACGGATGTTTACGTTGATGCCGTGCAGCGCATCCTTCTGCGCGCCCGCGTAGCGAAAGGAAACATCCCGAAATTCGATATCGTATTCCATACGTGGTTGAGACAAAATAGAACCCAAGTCGCAACACCCTTGTTGCGACTTGGTTATAGTGAACTAACTTTTAACAGAGACTATCGCGAACTTACCAGAGCGGCCGCCTGTAGCGCTCGGGGAGCGCCGCCATGATAATGGTCGTGATAACCGTCGTGAAGATCATTTCAGGGATGACCGCGGCTTCCAGCGTGGTGAGGAATGCGAAGAAGGTGCCGTTGGCAGGGTCAGGGTAGAACAACATCACACCTGTCACAAACAGCGGGACCACGATCAGCACGTAATAGCCAATGACCTGCAGCGCCCACAAAACCAGCGACCTGCCTTTGCTCTCATTGGCGCGCCAGCTCAAATTCTTGTAGACAAAGCCATTGTAAATCCCCCCGACAATGTGCGCGAGCAAGCTGGCAAGCGGGATGCCAGGCTCGGCGATGCCCGCCAGGATTCCGATGACGATGCCTCCGATGGGACCGGTGAGTGATGCACCAATAGTGGTGAAAATCTCACGTGGATCGGTGACCACCGGCGTGCCGGGGATCGGGATCGTGAGCCCTGCCAGCACAACCGCCAGCGCTGCGCCGCCGAACGCGGCAGCCACGCCCACCTGCCGTGCGGAAAGCAACGGACGACTCTCCCCTTCAACTCTCGACGTTACAGACATTTCAGCCTCCTCTCGATTGAGTCTTACCGCCTGTCTCATTTTAATAATTAAACTTTTGAAGGCAAGCTGCAGGCTAGATTCCAAGATTCAAGTTTAAATATTTAGGCGGCACTCTGTATTTCAAGAAACAACCCTGACGAAACGTGGAAGATACGCTTCTGCAGAGCGGGTTTATCACGAAAGGAGGAGGTTAGCGTTTGCCTGTTTTCTATGGTTGTATAATGGATGACGATGCCAGATACTACACCGGATAACAAACAGGTGGAAACTAAGACCTTTGTGAACAGGAGATAATGATGGGACTCTTTGGCTTTGGAAAGAAACCGAAAAAGGACCGGAGTGTCCTTTCAGCGGGCGAAGTTCGCCAGCGTCTACTCAATTTGAATCGAGATACGGCGCCCTATCAAATCATCGATGGGTCCGCTGAGAACGTGGACCTCATTGCGGAATGGAAGATCGTGGATGCCAGATGGTACGAGATCTTCGCGAAAGCCAACCTCACCAGAGTCTTTCGCATTTATATGAAATTCGACGAAGCCAGGCATGATGTCCGCGCGAAGGATGAGGAATATACAGTTGAATGGAGAGCGGGTGTGCCATCCCTTTCTCTATCAGCCAGTAAATTTTCAGGACAAACAACGTCCATTGAGTTTGGCACCGCCTTCGCCTTTACCGAAGAATTGAAACCGGGTCAGGTCTATAAATATCGCTTCAATACCAATGAGATTAAGAAGCCTATTCAGGAAGCCGTCACTGCCTGCGGGTGGAGCTATAAGGGCATTGCCTTTGGGAAGTTGTAAAACGGGGCGCAGAATGTGCTTCGAGTTGGCGCAAACAGGTATGGTTAACCCTTATATACTTAAAGGGGATATGTAGCTTCGGGGAACTGCTATAAAATGTGTCTGCTCGTCATCAGGGTGCCCCCCTCACTCTGACGGCGAGCATTTTTGTCCTTTAATGGCTGAACTGCAAACCCTGCCAGACCTGGGAAGCCTGACGAACTCAGCCAGACTGATCAGGCAAAAGTGAGAGGGTAGAGGGTGGAGATTGGGAATTGGTAGATTGGTAATCAGGGGTCGAGGGGACTCTTGACGGCTAGTCCGCCGCGCTGGAGGACGTGGGTGTAGATCATCGTGGTACGGACGTCCTTGTGTCCCAGCAACTCCTGCACTGTACGAATATCATAGCCGTTCTGCAGGAGGTGCGTGGCAAACGAGTGCCGGAAGGTATGGCAGGTGACTTGCTTCTGTATGGCAGCTTTCTGGGCTGCCTCTTTGACCGATCGCTGCAGTGCAGATGGATCGAGATGGTGACGACGCATCACGCCGGGCGAACGAGGATCCAGTGAGCATTTAGGGGCCGGAAAAACGTATTGCCAGGCAAGCTCTCCAGCGGCGTTGGGGTATTTCCGCCCTAAAGCGTCCGGCAGATAGACCTGTCCATGACCGGCCGCCAAGTCCTCGTCATGCAGGAGGCGGACCCGTTCCAGTTGTCGCTGCAGGGGTTGGATCAGGGAGTCGGGCAGGGGCGTAATGCGGTCCTTTTCGCCTTTCCCATCTCGAACGGTGATGGTCTTGTATTCGAAATCCAAGTCTTTGACACGCAGACGCATACATTCCATTAAACGCAACCCAGATCCATACAAAAGCTGTGCCATGAGCTTGTGTATACCATGCAGTTGGGCGAGGACACGGGTGACATCATCCCGGTTGAGGACTGTGGGGAGACGTTCAGGGCGTTTGGCATCTGTGGTGAGGACAGGTTCAATTTCTTTATGGAGGACTTCACGGTAGAGAAAGAGAATCGCGCTCAGCGCTTGGTTCTGGGTCGATGCGGCGACGTTGCGCTCGGTGGCTAGGTGAGCAAGGAACTCTTGTATCTCCCCCGCTCCCATGGTATTCGGGTGCTTTTTGTCATGAAAGAGGATAAAGCGACGGACCCAGTCGATATAGGTTTCTTCTGTACGGTAGGAGTAGTGTTTTGTGCGGAGGGCGTCGGCGAGCTGTTCCAGGAGTTTCTTTGCCATATGGGTGATCTCTTTGGTGAAGGGTATAATGCTAGAAGATATGGGTAAGTCAGTTTTTTGCGGTTTAGGTTGACAATGTCAGAATTATACAGCCGTTTATGACATTTACAAGCTATAAGCTATTATATGGAGTCTGTCAGCCTAGTCTCTAGTTAGCTGCCAAACGATCAATGAGGTAAGAAAAGGATTTTAACGAATGGGAAATACAAACCATCTCAGTCCCAATGTCAACCGTTCATTTCTTTTATGGTGGGTATTCGCAAATATAGTTGGGTTACCCGTACTATTGCTCCCATACGGTATCGGCCTCTACGTAAGTATGAGTTTAGCCATCGTGTCAGAT
>JAICQC010000564.1 GCA_025938055.1 Anaerolineales bacterium
AGGAAAATTCCTTCGCTAATGAGGCGAAGGTTGTCCGGCGGGCAAGCGAGCATATCCAGGTCCTTCTACCGGAAACCCACAAAAAGATCCTCAAGATCCTGGATGAGTTAGAGGCGCGGTATTCCGGTCTGCCGCAGGAGAAGCCCACGTTTACACACTCGGACTTTAAGGCGGATCATCTGCTATCCACGCCGCAGGGTCTGACGCTGATCGATCTGGATACCTGCACCCTGACGGACCCGGCTCTCGACATTGGAAAGTTCCTGGCAGACCTGGAATGGTGGTTTGCTCTCAAGGGAATTTCAGGGGTAGAGGGGGCGCAGGCAGAAGTGCTGAAGGGCTATCGGGGAAATGAGAGCGGCACCTCTCAGATTCAGGAGCGCCTGAGGCGCGCCGGACTCTTCCATGTGCTGATCCTTGTGAAGATCATTGCACGGCGCGTTCCCATCTACAAGAGAGAGTGGGGGACCAAGACTGCCTTGATGGTCGAGCGCGCCGAGCAGGTACTCGGTGAAGCAATAAAGGTTTGAGCTCCCTTTTGTGCTAGACCGCTGCAAATCTATTTTTTTGATCGCTTTACATCGGGAACGAAACTAGGGGGCTTGACTTGCGCCCGGGACGATTGCCATATCGGCCATGTAATAGGCATGTTCATAGGCGGTCACAGCACCTCCCTCACCGGAAACGGGTTCGATATTCTCATTGCCATTGACGTCAATCCCATTCCGGACCTTGTCTGCCAGCGCCACCGCTTCACGAACCATGCCTTCCAGCTCCGGCGAATCAAACGAGGTGTTCAGGATGGCAGTCAACTGATCGCGCAATTGAGCCGTCCAACCGTCGAGATTGGTTGCACAGTCCTTTACGTGCGTTCCATGCGTGAGCATATTCTGTGTTGCGTCCGGTGATGTGAGGGACAGATTTGCGTGCGTGAAGGTACCCTGGATATACCCCAGGTTGTCTCCGTTGAGCAAAAGACCGTACCCATCGCCGGGGTCGTCAACGGTTCCATCTCCGTTCCAATCCTTGTAGTCTTCACTCTGGCTTCCGAGGATCAGGTTCAACATGCTTTCGGCATGCAGATCGATCCCTGCCTCATCCCTGGCTTCAAAGGCAGCCAGCATCTGCTGCGCGGAGTCATTGAGCAGGCGTGTGTCAGCATCCAAGCCGTGAACGAACCCGATGTTCTCAGGCGTAGCATTAAAGCTAAACAAGAGATGCCTTATGTGAGTAAGGCCATCGGGCGGCAGGCTTGCCGAAAAAGCGACATCATTAGATGAATTGGGGCTGGGGTCAGGATCTGGTTCCCTTGTGATCTCTACTGTTCTGTATTTTCCGATCAAGTTCTGTCCCTCATCATCGACAAAAGCCAGCGATCCCTGATTTTGCTGATCGAACGCAATAACGCCAATACTGATGCGCTGCTCCCCATCATCCTGGATCAACCAGGCTTCATACTGGCTGCCCTGCGGAGGAGCCTCCAGGCTTGATGTGGAAATCGTCACTTGATCCGCAGACGCGGTTCCATCCTGAAAACGCAATCGACCGACAGCATCTTCCTCTCCGGGGTGCGGAATGGCACCTGGGGATGAGAATGTCAGAAATCCCCAGATGGCGAAGGCAAGGAAAAGCAGCCCGGTTAATGAATACACTGCTGCCCGCTTCCAGGTGAGCCCCGCAGGTTGGACCCGTGAGTCTGAGGTGGTAACAGACTCTCGCTGGCGCGTGATGGGAAGCGATGCGCCTTCGGCGGCTCGCAGGGCATCCGCCTCCGAATTCATTCCGATCGCATCCATGTAATCTGCCATAAATTCACGGCAGGTCTGGTAGCGGGCGTCCGGCTCTTTTGCCAGGGCGCGGTCGATCACAGCTTGCACCGACGGCGAGATTCCCGGAATCGGAGGAGGCGGTTCGTTGATGTGCTTGAAGATGATCCCCCAGTTTGTTTCCGCGTCGAAAGGGACGTGTCCCGCGATCAGCTCATAGAGAACAATCCCAAGCGAATAGATGTCACTGCGGTGATCTACTGTTAAACCATGTGCCTGCTCAGGGGACATATAAGCAGGCGTCCCGCTCCTTTTGCCCGCGGACGTTTGTGTTGTTGTGTGAATGCGGACCAGGCCGAAATCTGTGATGACAGGCTCGGTGAGCGGGCTGAGCGGCAGGTCGCTTGAAAACAAGCCCGTTTTATTATGCAGGATAATGTTGCCGGGCTTGATGTCGCGATGAATGACTCCCTGCTCGTGTGCATAATCTAGTGCTGTTGCCACAATGGTTAAAAGACGTGCGACTTGAGCGGGTTGTAGTTTTTCATCACGGCTGTTCAATTCGCGCAAATAGGCAGCTAGCGATGGACCTCTGATGTATTCCATCACAATGTATGGGTGTCCCTCTGCGATGTCGAAGTCAAAGAGCTGTACGATGTTGGGATGACGTAATGCTGCCACCACCTTCGCCTCGCGCTCGAAGCGCGATTGCAGCTCGGGATCTGCCTCAATATAGCTATGCATCACTTTGACG
>JAICQC010000262.1 GCA_025938055.1 Anaerolineales bacterium
CCCTGGGCCGTTTTGTAACGGACTTCGGAGGTGATCTCACCCTGCTGTTTGCTGTTGATAGCCTCTTGGACTACATTGTAGGCGACCGGGATGTCCTCTTCAAGGATAAACTTATGAAGTGTGGGATAGAGAGCGAACTCATAACCGCCTTCCGCTTCTGCATTCGTGCCGAGCAAGGCATATAGCTCATCGGTCAGGCGGATAATCTGTTTTTGAGGATCAATTTCGAAATAGCCGAGCCGGGCGATTTGCAGCGCTTCAGAGAGTTGCGCCTGACTGCTCCTGATCTCCTGGAACAGTTTGGCGTTTTGGACGGCAATGGCTGCCTGGCGGCCCAGACTGGTCAGAAATTCCAATTCCGGGGGCGTAAATTCCTTGCCCTCACCTGTCCGCCATACGGCCATAAGACCGGTCACCTCATCTGCAGACAGGATGGGAACACCCAAAATATGCTCAAAAGGGTTTTCTATTGTTCCCGTAATGGTACGTGATCTCGGATGATTATTGGCATCGTTTACGATCTGACCCGCTTTTTGCAAAATGATCGTCCCAAGGATTCCATCGCCGGTGTAGATTGGGTCGCTCTTGATCTCTTCCGCGTCCGCGCCAATCACGGAGATCGCGCGCCAGCTCGTGCCTAGCCCATCCGGCAGATAGACAGCACTACTATCCGCTTGAAACAGATCTCGTGCGTAGGTAGCGATCTTCGTAAGGACCGTGCTGAGATCCAAGGTCGTGGAAATTTCACGCCCAACTTCTGCCAGCGCTGTCGTCTCCTGGGCACGGCGTCGAGCTTCCTGGAAGAGGCGGGCATTTTGAATCGATGTGCTCGTCTGGAACAAAATCGTAGTGATCAGATTCCTTTGGTTTTCTGGCAACTCGTGGTCGGGATCTGCAAAGTCAATGCCCAATGTACCTATGACATCCCGTCCGACAATGATTGGCCAGATAAACAGACTTTGTGTGCCGCGGCCCTTGAGGATCTCCACAATATGAGCCGTGACGGGGTTGTGCAGGGCGTCGTTAATAAAGAGTGGCTCGCGAGTAGAAATCACTGGCTCGGCGGTAGGATTTCCGGCGATCGGAATTATGGTGCCAATGAAGTCATTCCCCTGCTGGGCAGGTGCGTCGGCTGTCAGAATCAGCACATCTTTTTCCTTGTCGATCAGGGCAATTCCAACATGAAGCGCCGCTGTGAAATCTGCGATCTCGCTTGCGATAGTTTGCAAATTTTTCTGTAAATCCAGGGTTTCTGAGACCCTGGTGACCAGACGATTTAGACGGGCGGTCTCATCCGCCCGAAGTTGGGTTTCCTCGAACAACCGGGCGTTTTCAATCGCGATAGCTGCCTGGCTGGCGATGGTCGCCAGAATATCACGATCGTGCTCATCATAAAGGTTGGGTTTTTGAACACTTTGCACCGCAATCAGTCCAAGCACCTGGTCGCCGATCAGCAGCGGCACGCCCAGCCAGGATTGTGAGGGTGTATCATCCTGATGTAGCGGGACAAATTCGATACCCAGTGATTTCATATGCCCCAATACATTATTCGGTGCAAAGACGGCTCTTTTGTTGCGAATGATGTAATCTGAAAAACCCCTGTTGCCGAGTTTGCTCGGCAACAGTTGAACCCGTTTGCCATCCTCAAAAACCAGGGGGTAATTCTTTTCCTGATTCTTTGGATTGTAAAGGGTGATGAAAAAGTTTCTGGTGTCCATCAGCCGGCTTGTATACCGGTGAATCACTTCTGCGATGGCTGTGGTCTCCAGCTTCGTTGAAAGTTCCCGCCCCATCTCATTGAGAACGCTCAGTTCCTCGGCGCGAGTCTGGGATTCCTGGAACAGGCTTGCATTTTCAAGTGCAAGGGATAGCTGGTCGGCAACCTGTTTTACCAGTAATTGTTCATCCTGACTCCAGGCGCGTTGCTCTGTTTCATCCAGAACCTGCAATGTTGCCCACGAGTTTTGCCCAGCCTGGAATACCAAGGACATTGTGGACTCTTGCTGAGAAATCGGACCAGTTACCTCGACCGGCGCTCGGACTTTTGTAACCTGTTTGACCTCGGCAGGTTGGAGAGCTTTTTCCCGCGAGGCGCGTTCGACGGGCGCGGGCTTAGACTCTGCACTGGTCTGTTCAGGCTTTACGTCTTCGAATAAATTCTTAAGCCGTTTGGCGATTGGCTTCTTCTTTGGCATATTCAATTAACTCCTGAGCGAGGACCCGGTATTGCTGAGAGCCGCGGCTGGTTGGCTTATATTGTGTAATAGGTACACCGGCAATCGGACTTTCGCGAAGCTTTGTATCAATTTCAATCACAGTAGTAAAAACACCCTGTCCGAAGGTTGCCTGCAATTGTTCGAAGATATTGCGGTGGGTGCGATTCCGACGGTCCAGCAAAGTGACCAGGATACGATATGCAAGAGCTGGATTGCTTTCCTGGCGAACACGGCGAATGGTTCCCATCATGTTTCTTAACGCATAAGCGGAAAAGTATTCAGCTTGGGTTGGGATGATGAGCAGATCTGCGGCAGAAAGCGCGTTCAATGTGATCGCACCCAGAGCAGGGGGGCAGTCAAGGAGGATATAGTCGTAAGGCAGAGCGGCTGCCTGAAGGGCCGTCCGAAGAGTGGATTGATAACGACTGCGCATCGGCAGGAACTGTTCGGCGGTCTCGATCCGTGCATTGCACGGTACCAGGTCCAGGTTGTTCACTTCAGTTCTGCGGATCGCTGTCTTGATGGCTGCATTTTCTATCAGCACGCTTGCCGACGTGACCTCCACCTCTCCTGTTTCGAGACCCAGCGCAAGACTCAGGTTGGCTTGGGGATCGAGGTCAATCAGAAGGACGCGATGATCCAATTCAGCGAGCGCGGCGCCCAGGGATAATGTCGATGTCGTTTTTGCGACTCCGCCTTTTTCATTTGACATAGCGATTGTGAATGCCATTTTTCCTCTTTGTCTGTCGATAGTGAGTTAGTCAGCGCCTTTTACAGACTGTGGAATCACATCCACACGGCTGGCGCCCAATGCTTTTCTTAACTCTTCCATGGCTGTCTGGATCATGGTCTGTGGATCGTTCACGCTTCTAATCTTTCCGGTAATGTCAGTCACCAGCCGCTCCCGTTCTGCACGCCGGGTCGTTTCTTCGAACAGACGTGCATTTTCAGCGGAGAGAGCCACACGTTCGGCAACTGCTTTGATGAGGTCAATCTGATCTTGGTTCAACGAGTCGGTGGAGGGAGACTGCACTACCAGGTTGCCAATGGTCTCGCCGCGCAGCTCTATCGGAATCACCACCTGGTTGGAGTTCGTTTGATTGGCACCATTCTGCCCTTGAATCACTTCCGATAGATCCACTGGCTCCTCCAGAGGGGCAGAACCGGCAATACCATAGCGGTATCCCAGGAGTTTGTTTTCCACAGGGACTCGTCCCCAAGCCTCTCGTGTAAATTGGCGGCTGATTGCCTCGGCTTCTGCCAGCGCGCTTCGAGTTTCATCGAAAAGACGGGCATTTTCGATTGCCAAACTCACCTGATCAGCCAGCAGACTGAGCATCTGAATGTCTTCAAGGGTAAACGCTCCACTCTCGGTGCTTTGTACGTCCAGAGCGCCAATAATCCCGGTCTTGCTTCTCAACGGTAGTGCCATCTCCGAATGTGTGTCCGGCAGTTCCGGGTTATCGAAGAAAATGGCATCTTTACCGACATCCATTGCGATACGTGGTTCCCCGGTGGATGTTACATTCCCTACAATACCTTCCTGGCCAACCCGCAAGCGGTGTTTGCGTTCAAGCATTTTTCGACCACCTTCACTATTCGTTGCACTCAATACAGCATATTCACTTGCTTCATCCAGCAGGAACACGCCAACGTGGTAGAAGCCAAAATTCTCGCTGATGGTGGTTGCGATCTGAGGCAGGAGCTGCCGCAGGTCCCGTACCGATGCGACAGTATGTGCCACCTGAGCCAGGGCTTCGAGTTGTGTCGCTCTGCGTCGGACCTGCCTGTTTGCAGTTTCCAACTCTGTACCACGTTTTGTCAGTTCTGTTGTCCTGTCTTCAATGCGCTTCTCCAGGGATATTTTTAGATCAGTCAGCTCGCGGTTTGCTTGGACCTGTGCCTGCTCATTTGCTTCGGCTTTCAGAAGCGCCGCTCGTAGCCGCTCAATATGCATATTTAAAATTCCCGCGCTGGCTATCAACAACAGCATTCCTGTTAAGATGTCCTCCAGGTCTGTATTGGCTCTCATCGAACTTGAACTCAGTCCGGTGATATCCATGATTCCCAAAAAAGCCAGTGCCAGCACAGCAAGAGGAGTGGTCACCACAAGTGAGCGCCGGCCCTGTAAGAGAGCTGCGATGATAATAATAAGGGGATAGGCAACAATCGATATGCTGTGCATGGAGTCAGCGCTCAGTGCGATGGTCGTGATCGCAACGACAAGGGCAGTGGGAACAACCACCTTGGCAAGGAGCAGATTCCCTCGCAAGACCAGCAGCAGAGCAATGGCTTCGATCATGGTCAAAAACGCGAGGACAGAAATAATCACGACGAACCCGCGCGAGCTTGATGTCAGTGCCACAATTACAACCGATAACAAGGTGGTAACGAGCGAAAATATCAGGATATTGCGCGTGAGGCGGATGAAGCCTGCGTCCATGTCATCGGGTGATGCGAAAAAATTTGTGATCGCTCTCAGCATTTGAAATGCTCCTGGTACTTACTGCGTTGCCTTGTTTCCGTTTTGATCGGTCTGGAACTGAATCATGACCTCTGAGCCCGGCAGAACGTGTCCGAGTTCTTCGACTGCAGTCTGTAAGACGTTTCGCAGGTTAATGGATGAACTGACCTTGCCGGAGATGTCAGCGGTGAGGCGCTCGATCTCTGCTCGCCGTTGGGTGGTCTGTAAAAGCGTTGCTGTTTCCAAGGAAAGGGATAAACGTTCCGCCACCGCTTTGGCGATATCCACTTCATCGGGGTCCCAGTCATGGCCGGCTGGCACCTGAATATCGAGCACTCCGACAACCTCGCCTTGCAGGCGGATCGGAACCGCAAGCGTGGCAGTTTCTCCATCTCCATCCACGACCAGAACCTCACCATGTGTGACAGACCTGCTGATAGAGGGTGTGCTCACGAATTTTTCAAGAGGCTTTAGCGTATTGTCGGAAACGAGATATCCTACCTTTTTCTCCTGTGCCTGCAATAGGCGCCAGGCTTCCTTCAAGTAGGATACTGAGGTTCTTTGTGCCTCCTCGAGGAGCCTTTGGGTAGCCTCATGCGAACGCGCATTGTGAATAGCAATCGCGACTTGATCTGCAAGTGTGTAAAGAATTTCAGTGTCTTCCGGTTGAAAGGCATTTGACTCCGTACTTTGCACATCGAGCACACCGATGATCTGACCTGCCACTTTCAGCGGGAGCGCCAGTTCGGAGCGGGTGTCGGGGAGGTCGGGATTGTTTTTGAACGCAAGGTCTGTTTCCACATCCAGCGCAATGCGCGGGTTGCCTGAAGCGGCGACCAGACCAACAATCCCGGACTTACCAATCTTGAGGCGGTGCTTGCGTGCCAGCATCCTTTCGCCTCCCTGACTGTTTGAGGCGCGCAGAACTGCATTTTCGTGTTCCTCATCCAGAAGGAAGATTCCTACATGATAAAAACCAAACTGCTCACTGATGACTTGCGCCAGGCGGAAAAGAAGTTTGTCTTCTTCCTGTATGGAAATGGTGGCGCGAGCCACCTGAGCAATCGCTTCAAACTGGTGTGCCCGTCGCTCGTTTCGCTGGTTCGCTTCCATCAGCTCTGCCGTGCGGCTGGCAACGCGATCTTCAAGAGTTTGATTCAGTTCCTTTAGATTTTCGTTGGAAGTCTTTAGTTCCCTCTCGCTGGATGTGGTGCGTTGCATGGCGTCGCGCATGCTCTTGCTGCCGAAATAAACCAACACAGTGACTGCAATAAACATGAACGAAAGGTCGCGCGCGAACGAGATGGTATCCTGCGAACTGGGTGTAAAAACGCCTCGGACCTGTAGTAACGCGAGCGCCCATATCACTGCAATTCCGCTCAGGATCACCACGCCGCCTATCCGCCAGTTGACGATAATACTTGCCAGTAAGCCCAGCGCGATAAAAGCTACAACAATCACATCCTTTACGCCATCGGCTGTATAGGCTTGTATCCCCACGCCGAGCCAGCCGAGGACGATGATGATCATGCCGCTGGCATCCACATAGCCGCGGTGAAGCAGAAACAGCGCTGCGAACATCACCAGGATCAGCCCGGAGAACACGGCCATCGTAAAGTTTTTCGGATCTCCGAATAGATGTGGCATGATTGCAAGAGAAAGCAGCGCAATCACGCTCCAGGCAAATCCATTAATGAACTTCGCCCGGAAGTTCTTTTCCTCTTGTTCAAAGACAGGTGGGATTAACAAGCTTCTAATCATTGGGCGTCCTTGCTCAATTGAATTGCAATCTCTGCTCCAGGCAGGGTCCGTCCCAACTCGAGTGCGGCAGTCTTGAGCAATTCATGAATCTCGCTTTGCATGCTGATCTTCGAGGAGATTTCACCGATTGTGCGTTCCTTGGCAGCGCGCTTCTGACTCTCTGCCAGCAACCGCGCGTTTTCCATGGCGATCGCGGCGCGCTCGATAATCGCTGTGACGATGTCCAGCTCGTCCTGATCCCAGGGGCGATTATCTGA
>JAICQC010000002.1 GCA_025938055.1 Anaerolineales bacterium
CGTCCGTCATAGTGAGGTGGTCCTGGTGCACATCCTGCCTGGAATGGACAAAAATCAGGTCGGGGCTGAACTCCCGGCGGAGCTTCAGGAAGTATTCAAGAATCTCCTGGCGCGCTTCGTGAAAGACGCGCGTGATGAATGGACCCAGAATGATCTTGTCTTCCGGAACTCCGAGCACTGCCATCGCCTGATAATGTTCTGCCTTTACGTTTTGCAGGTCGGGATTCTTTTGATTATCCGAGAGTGTTACACACAATACCTCTGTATGCGGGGCGATATGATGCAGGAGCGCGCCGCAGCCCAGCTCGATATCGTCCGGGTGCGCGCCAAGAAAAAGGACTCGTTTGCCAAAAAAAATCATGGGGATTTATTCACCCAGCACGGCATAGGCACGCACAGGAAATGTCCCGAATGCCTTGACCTTCACCGGTGCGGCATGGAAGCGGAAGCCGTTCTCGGGAAGTTTCTCCAGGCCGCACATGTGTTCGCAGATCGGGATGCGATTGCCAAGCAAGATCGTGTGAGCAGGACGTGTTCCGTCTGTCGTATCGTCGATGTTATACGTGTCGATCCCGACGAACGCCGCGCCGGATTCTGCCAGGAATTCTGCAGCCTCGCGTGTAAGGAAGGGATGACCCTCAAAGTACTGATCCGTGCGCCAGTGGCGCGCCCAATCTGTGCGGATGAGCACCGCCTTGCCGCGCAGACTCAAGCCTTCAAACGCCGTGGCTGGAATGGAGCGCCCGAAACTTTGGGCATGGACTACGATCCCCTCCAGGTCTACCAGCGACTCAAGCGGAAGCTCAGACAGGTCGATGCCATCCGGAAAGCGGTGAAACGGGCTGTCCACATAGGTGCCAGTATTGGCGACCATTTCGATTTTGCCGATGTTGAACTCTGTCCCACCCGTATAGTGTTTGCGTGATTCTTCCCGCGAAAGGAAGTCGCAAATGATCGGCGCGGGAAGCCCCTTGTAGGTGATCATCCCATTCTCGACTTCGTGGCTCAGGTCAATGAGTTTGTTAGTCACCGAATCGTCTCCAATCTCTAGTCTCTGTTTTCACCAACTACTTTGTTGCCAAAATTCCACCGACGACTTTAGTCATCACTAGTTTTCCGTCGCGTTCAAGCCAGCGTGTAGCCACGTCGGTGATCTTTCCGATCAATGCTTCATACTCTTCTTTACCATTGAACATGGATGTCCACAGTTTGCGGTCTTCGCTCAAGGAAGCGCGGACATATTCAATGAACGGCGCGACCTCGGGGAAGGTGAGGTGGTTTTCGAAGATATGCAATTCAGTCCGCGCGAAGATTCGGTCAATGGTGTTGAAGATGTCACCCTTGAAGCGTGAGGAACCGGGCATGGGCGGGATCGTAGTATTTGTGGCTTCTTTGATAATGTCATAGAACATCTTCTTGTTCTCAGGCAGTGGACCGGAGACGAAGAGCCGTCCACCGGGCTTAAGGACGCGGTGCGCCTCACCAAAGGTAAAGTTGAGGTCGGAGGCGTAATAGATCGCGAAGGCGCTTGTGCAAAGATCAAAGGTGTTATCGCGAAATTCAAAGGGTTTGTTAAAGTCGAGAAATCGAAATTCGATATTCGAGCCACGTTCCTGGTTTCTTACGCGCGCCTTGTCTAAAAGCTCTTCGGAAAAGTCACCGCCCGTGATTTTTGTCTCTCCTTTAGTATAATCGTCGAACAGGAAGCAAAGCTTTCCGGCGCCGCAACCGATATCGAGAATGCTCATGCCGGCTTTTGGTTGGAGAAGATCGGTGGTCCACTGGTCGATGTTGGCGGAACCGTACTTTTCATGGATGTCAATGCGGGTGAGCAGGTCCTTGGACGTTTCCTTATAGTTGATTTCCATTGAGTCTCCTTAACTAAGAATGTAGTGGCGGCTTCAGTCGCTTTTCTCGACGACTAAAACCATCACTACTAAATCATTATTAAAAATTATACCAAAAACAAATCAAAATTCAATCACTGAATTTTGCCGGTCGTCGACCGCAAAGCGTCGAGACGAGGAGCATTGATGAAAAAGATCATTCAATCTGTAAAAGGCACGCGCGATTTTTATCCTGAGCAGATGGCGATCCGTATCTGGTTGTACAACACCATGCGAGAAGTCGCTGAGTCATTTGGTTATCAGGAATACGAAGCGCCGATTCTGGAGCCTTTGGAACTGTACGCCGCGAAGTCAGGGGAGGAACTGGTCAAAGAGCAGTCCTACGTCTTTACCGATCGCGGGGGTTCGGAGATCACCCTGCGCCCCGAGCTGACTCCCAGCCTGGCTCGTATGATCGCACAAAAACAGAAGGAGTTGAATTTCCCGGTGCGCTGGTGGTCGTTCGGACCATTCTGGCGGTATGAGCGCCCGCAAAAGGGGCGGACGCGTGAATTTTTTCAATGGAATGTGGATATGCTGGGTGTCAGCTCCCCGGAAGCGGACGCGGAAAACGCGGCGGTGTTGGCGACATTCTTTCAGCGCGTTGGACTCAGCCCACAGCAGGTCATCATCAAGGTCAATAACCGCCTTTTGATCGATGACCGCTTTGACTCACTCGACATCCCGGCGGAGAAGCGTCCGGCTGTCTCCTCATGGATCGACCGGCGCGAGAAGATGTCTCCTGAGGCATGGATGGATTATGGAAAGGAGATCGGTCTCTCGCCCGAGCAGATCACAAACTTGAAGGAGATGCTTGCAGATAAGGAGCTATGGAAGAAATCTGACGATCTAACGCGTTTCTTTGCGGTAATCGATGCGGTTGGCTTGCGCCAATACTTTGAATTCGATCCCTCCATCATGCGCGGGCTTTTATATTACACAGGCACCGTCTTCGAAGCCTGGGAGGTGGGAGGTGAGATCAAGCGCTCCATCCTAGGCGGCGGACGCTATGATAATCTGACGCGCGATGTGGGAGGCGATCCTGTCCCCGCAGTTGGTTTCGCCATGGGGGATGTGGTGATCACGCTGATCCTGGACAAGTATGGACTCCTCCCAAAGGAGCTGAACGTCAATCCTGCGCCGGTGCTGGTGACGGTATTTGACGATGATCGCTTGCTGGAATCGTTCAAGCTTGCCAGTGAATTGCGCCGCGCAGGACTGAAGGTCGTCTGTTATCCGGAGGCAGCGAAACTGCCCAAGCAATTCAAATACGCGGATCGCATCGGGGCGAAGGTGACGCTCGTGCTCGGACCGGACGAAGTGGAAAAGAATACAGTGGCAGTGAAAAACTTGATCGACGGCGAGCAGGTTTCGGTCGCGCGAGCTGCGCTGGTGGATCAAATCCGAAAGATCATTGGCTAGGAGACTGTATGGAACTGCGACCTGTTACAGCAGACAATTGGGAGGCATTGATCAAGCTCAAAGTAAGCGAAGCGCAGTCTCATTTTGTGGCTTCAAATCTATATTCGATTGCCGAGGCACAGTTTGGTTATGAGGAGGAAGGTCATTGGAATTTTTATCCATTCGGCGCCTATGTGAACGGTGAACCGGTCGGGTTCGTGATGTATTCATTGAACCCTAATCATTCCCGTTTTCAGGCATTCATCATGCGTCTGATGGTGGATCAACACTTTCAGGGAAAAGGGTACGGGCGCCGGATCATGCAGTTTGTCCTGGATGATTTTCACAAGAATGAGCAGATCAAAAATGTGGGCATCAGCTATGAACCCGAAAATGCCGCTGCGCGCAAGCTGTATGCCAGCCTGGGATTTATCGAACCGGGCGAGCTGGTAGATGGTGAAACGCTTGCAGTCCTGACGCTGCGCTGATTGTGGTAAAATACCGGGCGACCGCCGGTACTAAGTACTGCCGGCATTACGGTGCCTGTAGCTCAATGGCAGAGCGCCACACTGTGGATGTGGAAGTTGTGGGTTCGAAACCCATCAGGCACCCTGAAGAGCCTCTCAAGTAGCGGAGGCTCTTTTCTATTAAAGGCGATCGTGGGGAATGAGCCATAGTGCTCGCAAATTCTCATTCATTATTCGTATTATCCAGGCTTATCTTTTTCGCCAACCTCTTTTGCATTGTTTCCCATTTCATCACGTAGTTCCTGCTGGTAGTCACCCGGTACCCATCTTCAAACTCAACCAGGCACGTGTTCCTCTTCCTGCGTGCAAGGACTTTGCAGGGAGTCATATATCGTTCGGGGAGACGCGTTTTCACGCGCCAGATATATCTCGTCATCAATTATGAAAACGCTGTCAATATGCAAATTGACTTAAGGGTCACTTGATTTTCGTTGTACAATTACTTTATGCCTCAAACCATCAATATACTTTTCCTGGCGGCGGAAGCCGAGCCTTTTGTAAAAGTAGGGGGACTGGGAGATGTGGCGGGGACATTACCACGGGCGCTGCGTGCCCTTTCCAATGATGATCTCAAACTTGATGTGCGACTCGTCCTGCCGCACCACTCTGTCATCCGGTCGGATTCGCTCAGACCTGTGGGAATCTATTCGATTCCGCGCGGCAAGTCTGAGTCCCAGGTAGAGGCGTACGAGGGCATCCTGCAGGGCATGCCGGTGTACTTCATTAACGGCGAGCCCATCCGCGCCAGCGGCTCCGTGTATTCCTCCAATAATAAACTGGATGCGGAGAAGTATGTGTTCTTTTCCCTGGCGGCGCTTGAGTTGCCCCGTCAGCTCAATTGGGAACCGCATGTTATCCACGTCAACGACTGGCATACCGCGCTGGCGGCCTATGGAAATCTGGTTAAGCGCTGGAGTGAAAAGTCTCGCCGTGTTTCGTCATTGGTAACCATTCACAACCTTCCATTCTTGGGTCCTAATGTAAAAGAAATCCTGGAAGAGTATGGACTGCCGCTCGCGAACACCGACCTGCCTGAATGGGCAAGAGTGATGCCGATGCCGCTGGGATTGTGGGCGTCCGACGCGATCGTCGCAGTGTCTCCGACCTATGCAGAAGAAATTCTCCAGGAGGAGTTTGGATGCGGCTTGCAGGGTTTTTTCCGAAATCGGACGGAGAGCCTGCACGGGATCTTGAATGGACTTGACACCGTTTCCTTTGACCCCCAAACGGATCCCACGCTGGCGGCAAATTTCAACGCGGAGACGCTTTCGCTCCGCACGCGCAACAAAGCCGCGCTGCAGGAGCGGGTCGGCTTGCCTATGGACGCCGATGTGCCCCTGCTTGGCATGGTCACGCGTATGGATCAAGCCAAAGGAATCGACATCGCCCTCAAGGGCTTGAAAATGATGGCCAAGCAGAGCTGGCAATTGGTCCTGCTGGGCGCGGGCGACCCGAAACTTGAAGCCATAGCCAAGAAATTACAGCAGGATATGCCTGATCGCATCCGCGTCGAAACGCGTTACGATGCAAAACTGGCGCGCCAGATCTACGCCGGGTCTGATATCTTTCTCATGCCGTCGCGTTACGAACCCTGCGGCATCTCACAGATGATCGCCATGCGCTATGGCAGTGTCCCGCTGGTGCGGTCGGTGGGCGGGCTGCGTGATACAGTGACCGATGGTGAGACTGGTTTTGTGTTCGTGGATACAAAAGTGAAATCCTTCAATGACGCGCTTCGCCGGGCTTTGCAGTTGTACCCATATCGCTCCCGCTGGCTGGCTCTGCAAAAAGCGGGGATGGCGCAGGACTTTTCCTGGTCCAACTCCGCCCGAAAGTACCTCGATCTCTACAAAAAGCTATTAAGCGACACGACGACACCTCTTCGTACGGCAAATGGCATCAGACTCCCCGAAGGCTGAGGTAAACCATGAAAATACGAGCAGTGATTCTGGCAGGTGGTGAAGGTTCCAGGCTGGGTGTGCTTACGGCGAAGCGGGCGAAGCCTGCAGTTCCCTTTGCAGGCAAATACCGCATCATTGATTTTCCCTTATCCAACTGCGTGAACTCCGGGATTTTCGATCTGATGGTGCTGGCGCAGTACCGTCCACAGTCGTTGATCGAGCATATCGGGTCGGGCGCGCCCTGGGACCTGAACCGTGACTTCACCGGTGGGATCAAAATCCTGACCCCATATAAAGCGCGCAACGACTCAGACTGGTTCGTAGGTACCGCGGACGCCGTGCAGCAAAACTTCAGCTTCATCAAGAGGGACTTCCCGGACCTGGTAATGATCCTCTCGGGTGATCATATTTACACGATGGATTTCGAACCCATGATCTCCTTCCATCTGGACCAGCGTGCCGACCTGACGATGGGCACCATCCATGTCCCTATGGAGGAGGCTCCTCGCTTCGGGATTATTGGGACCGATTCGAAATATCGGGTCACATCATTTCTTGAAAAGCCGCCTAAGCCTCCTTCGAACCTCGCCAATATGGGCGTCTATCTGTTCAACCGCGAACTGTTGGACCGCGTCCTCTGGGAAGACCGGATAAACGAGACGTCCCTGCATGACTTTGGTAAAAATATTATTCCGGGTCTCGTTGAGTCTGAGGCGCGGGTGTTTGCCTATCCCTACACAGGCTACTGGATGGATGTGGGCACATTTCAGTCGTACTGGCAATCGCACATGGATATGTTGTCGCCGAGCCCCAAGCTCAAGCTTTATAACCGGGACTGGATCATCCACACCCGTACAGAGGAATTTCCCCCCGCACGTATCCCTGCCAACGCGCACATCTACGCCAGCATGATCTGCAACGGGTGCTATATCGGTGCCGATACGCGCGTGGAGAGCAGTGTGCTTTCCCCGGGCGTTGTCGTTCGACCAGGGGCTGTCGTGCGCGAGTCCATTATCCTGAGCGATACGGTGATCGACAGCGGCGCAGTGATCGAGCGTGCCATCATCGACAAGCGCTCGCACATCGGTGAGAACGCGCGCATTGGAGGCGGCGTCGCCGAGGCGAATATCAGGCTTGCGCTGGTCGGGAAGAACTGCACGATTCCCGCAGGGTATGTGGTGGAACCCGAGGCGCAGATCGGCACCGATGTGATCGGCTCTGATATTGAAGGGACAGTTGTGCGCGCCGGTGAATATATCCAGACGCGGAGACCTGCAAATGAAGTTTAATCGTTCCGGTGGAATCCTTCTCCATCCCAGCAGCCTCTCCGGACGATACGGTATCGGTGACATCGGTCCGCAAGCGTATCGTTTTGTGGACTGGCTTGAATCCACCGGCTGCAAGCTCTGGCAGGTTCTGCCGCTTGGCCCCACAGGCTACGGCGATTCTCCATACCAGTGCTTTTCCGCGTTTGCAGGCAACCCGTACCTGATCAGTTTCGACGCACTCATGGAAGACGGATTACTGACTCAGGATGATTTTGCGCAGATGTCGGACTTCAACGACTCGCGCGTGGACTATGGCGGGCTCATTCCGTGGAAGCTTGACCTGTTGTTGAAGGCATTCTCCCGATTGCCTTCCGCCTCGGCAGAGCTGCAAAGTGCGTTCGAGAAGTTCCGAGCCGACAATGCCTCCTGGCTGGACGACTACGCCCTCTTCATGTCCCTTAAGGAAGTGAACGGCGGCGGCGCATGGAGCGGCTGGGAGGAGTCCCTTCGCAAACGAGAACAATCTGCAATGCAGAAAGCGCGCGCGGACCATCAGGAGGATATCCTGCGGCACTCGTTCTATCAATTTCTGTTCTTCAGGCAGTGGAACAAGCTGCGCGCTTACGCCAACGAACGCGAGATCAAGATCGTCGGAGATATTCCGATATTCATCGCCTACGACAGCGCGGATGCCTGGGCAAACCCAGATCTATTCTTTCTGGATGAAAACAGTCTGCCGACCGTTGTGGCGGGCGTGCCTCCCGATTATTTTTCCAAGACGGGTCAGTTATGGGGAAACCCGCTCTATCGCTGGGAAGCGCACAAGAAGTCTAATTACGCCTGGTGGCTGGAACGTTTCCGCTCTGTGTTGCAGTTCGTGGACGTGATACGGCTCGACCATTTCCGTGGCTTCGCCGGTTATTATGAGATTCCTTACGGCGCGCCCACGGCTGAAAAAGGACAGTGGATCACAGGTCCGGGCAAAGACTTTTTTACGACGGTCTCACGCGAGCTCAGTGGCTCTGAAAACGGGACGCTGCCGATCATCGCGGAAGACCTGGGTGTGATTACGCCTGACGTCGTCGAATTACGAGAGGACTTCGGCTTGCCGGGCATGAAAATATTGCAGTTCGGTTTCAGCGGGGCGGACAACGCTTTCCTGCCACACAACTATCCTGTCAACTGCGTCGCTTACACGGGCACGCACGATAACGATACGGCGATTGGCTGGTTCAATTCTGCACCGGATGATGAAAAGAAGTTTGCCCTGCGCTATCTGAATAGTGACGGCTCAGACTTTGCCTGGGATTTGATCCGCGGCGTCTGGTCGTCGGTGGCGCTTTATGCAGTGGCGCCGATGCAGGATGTCTTGAGCCTGGGAACCGAGGCGCGCATGAATTATCCCTCACGTTTGGGCGGCAACTGGGAATGGCGGATGAAGGAGGAAGACATGGGCACCGACGTAGCAGAGAGGCTGCGCGAGTTCAATGAACTGTATTTGCGATAATAGAAAAGTCCCGCCAAAAGGCGGGACTTTCGTCTACTACAATCGAGTGGCGGCTGCAGGAGCGGGTCCTACGTCTCATCCTGGAACAGGGAAAGATACTGGCCGTAGCCTTCTTCCTCCAACCGTTCCACGGGAATAAATCGTAGGGCTGCAGAGTTCATGCAGTAGCGCAACCCGGTCGGCGCGGGACCGTCGTCGAAGATGTGCCCAAGGTGAGAGTCCGCGTTCTTTGAACGGACTTCGGTTCGAGACATGAAGAGTTTGAAGTCTGTTTTGGTGTTTATGTTTTCCGGCTCCAGGGGTTTTGTGAAGCTTGGCCAGCCCGTGCCCGAGTCGTATTTATCGAGCGAACTGAAGAGCGGCTCGCCAGAGACCACATCGACATAGATGCCGGCCTGTTTGTTATTCCAATACTCATTCGAGAACGGGCGCTCGGTACCTTCATGTTGAGTTACTTCGTATTGCAAGGGAGACAATCGTTGACGAATCTCTGCATCAGATGGTTTGGTAAACGTTGCCATTTCAACCTCCTATGGTTAATATCGATTTGGTCAATATTGATTGTATCTTCCCGACGTTAGAAGGAGATAAAAGATTACCCGTGTCCAGGCTCTGTTAAGATTTGTGTAAGAAATGCAGAAACAGCTTATGCCTCACGCGGCTTGCGACCCAGGATGCTGGCAAATGCGATATGCCCAAACCAGTTTCTCGCCGCGCTTCGCTGCCTGGCTTCTGCTTTGAGAGCTTCGGCGGTCTCCGGGCTGATTGCTCCTGTTTGCAGGAGAACATCCGCGCCCCGGTCAATCCAAGTGAGCATATAACCCCCAGAAGGAGCTTCCACATATCCATGACTTCGCATTGGACGAGCCTCGAATCCAGCTGCCTGGAGCAGTCGTGGAAAGCGGCGGACGATCCAGGAATCATGAACAAAATTTGTGCGAAACGCATACATGCAGGCTTCCAATGGATCGTGCTCTGCCCGGGACACGGTCGCTGTTGCGTAGTCGCCATCGTACACTGCCAACCAGCCGCCAGGGCGGAGGACTCGAAAAGCTTCAGTAATTAACTGTTCAGGTTGTGGCACATGCGACAATGCCTGGTGGACAACAACCACATCGAACATATTATTTTTCAAGTTCAATGAACGACCGTCACTCTGTTCAAACGATAAATTCGTCAGTCCCTCGGCAAGCTGCCGGGCTTTGGTGATGAACACCGGTGACGGATCAACCCCGAGCACGTGTCCCACACCTGGCCATTGCGCCAGAATACGGCTTATGGCTCCAGTCCCACAGCCGATTTCCAGTACTTGAGCATTGGGAGGAAATTCGATATCGCTAAGATACGTTTCCCACATCCTCCGTTGCTGAAGATCGCTGGATCGCATTTCCAAAACGTCGACCAGGCGTTCCTGGGTCTGTCGATCGATTTCGGTAATCCGGGCATATACATCTGGCATAGCTTGGCTCTCCTTTTTGCGCAACTGGTACTGAGTCCATAACCACTATGTGCTTTCATGTTTGTGGTTCGGATGTTGGAAGGAGATAAATGATTACCCGCGCTCAGGCTCTGTTAAGACTTACGTAAGAAATCTACTGCAACGCTTCGAAGACCGCCGAAAACTCGGCGTCATCATAGCCGAGTTTGCCTGCCATTCGATACACTTCTCGGGCCGCATTTGCGGTCATCAGCGGTACTCCTAGTTCCTCTGCCATCCGCAACGCGTATGTCACATCCTTGCGAATATGCCGCAACCGAAAGTTCGGTTCGCCGTACTCCCGTGCTGCCATAAGCGGCGCACTTCTTTTCACGAGCGGGCTGGCTGGACCGCTGCCTGTCAGGATCGGAACTACCTGCTCCAGGCGCAAGCCCGCATGCTCCGCCATGTTCATTGACTCAGCCAGGGTGACCATTTGCACGGCGCTCATCATATTGTGAACAAGCTTTGTCATGGTGCCTGTGCCGTTAGGTCCCATGTGATTGACCTGCCCTGTTAAGGATTCAAGCACCGGGCGCGCTCGCTCCAGAATTGCAGCCTCGCCCCCGACCATCATCTTGAGTTCACCTGCCGCTGCGACACTTGGTCCGCCGTTCACCGGAGCATCCAGAAAAGCCAGCCCACGCTGACCTGCCAGGCTGGCAAGCTCGCGGATCCAGGCATGTGAAAGAGTGCTGCATTCGACCAGAATTGTTTCATCCCGCGCGCCGGCTAAAACACCAGCCTCCCCGAGCCAGATCTCACGCGAGGCAGGGTCATCTGCAACGATACTGATGACGATCTCCGCGTTTTGTGCGGCTTCACGCGGGGAAGCTGCCACGCGCGCGCCAGCACTCGCGAGTGATTGCGACTTCGCCACGGTGCGGTTATAGACGATAAGGTTAAAACCTGCCTTGAGAATGTTTTGGGCGATGCCCATCCCCATGCTCCCCAGACCGATCACGGCGACGTTCTTTATCATGTGCTTTCTCCTCGCCACGTCAATAATATTCTTTTTCCCTATATAGCGCAGCTACTTATTTTTTCGCCCACCAGACGTATCGGTATTCCTGTTGGTTCTGATAGCCAAGTTTATTTGCCAGCCGCACCGAGGCGGTATTCTGCTTTGCACAATCCCACCACGTGTTGTAGCCTCTTTCCTCGCAAATCTCGATCAGTTGGATGCAGGCAACGGTTGCGAAGCCCCGCCCCCGGTATTCCTCCGCCGTCCTCACACCCATTTCGATCAGACCTTGCGTCGGCGCGCCGCTTGCTGCTTCACAGACAACCACATCGCCATCGAGG
This sequence comes from Anaerolineales bacterium, assembly GCA_025938055.1. The sequence goes on from JAICQC010000002.1 coordinate 11,273, forward strand.
AGGATGACGCCCAGCGTGTGTTGCAAAATGTTTTCCACCGACCCAAACGAGGCGAGTGTCGCCTCGTAATCCAGGGATCGGGCGAGATGTTCTGCATCGCGGGCAACCTGGCTGTATCCGGGTGGCAGGCGAATGTCTGGCGCATCAAGGACTGGCAATCGCTTTGTAAAGTACAGGGTTCTGCCATCGTACTCCGGGTCGGATGGGATCATCTCATTCAGCGGCTCGTCCAGCCAGCAGGCGATGCCCACACGACCCGATTGGCGAAAATACTCCACCAGAGATGCAAGCAGCGACGAGTCTACCTGTCCGCCAAGGTAGAGTGTGCCGAACATTGCGTCGCGGACAGCCGCCCAGGAGGGATGTGCCGGATCATCCACGATGATATCTCCACGCACGACTCCCTCCAGCACATTGAAGGCACGCGGCATGGTCGGCCGGTTGATATCGAAAAGAGCCAGAATATCTGGCGTGACCTGTTGAGGTGCGATCGTGATTGGTTTCATGTCCATCTCCTAAAAAATGCCTGCGAAGATTGTATTCTCTTCGCAGGCATTATACAAGACTAGCGCGGATAACGACATGGAAACTAATTATTAGCGGCGCGGCAATTTCCTCCACATCGATGTATCTCCGGCGCCTGCCGCGGCAGCCATCATCATCATTTGTGGGCCGGGTCCCGTCAGCACGTCCACGCCCACATTCTCAGAGCGGTTGTCGTCGAGCGCGGTGCTGAGGGCACTGCCCTGGAAGGGGTCTTCGATCATTAGCATAATACCGGTTTCCAGTTTCTTGAAGCGGTTTTCAATGACCGATATGTCGCTCCCGGAGAGCAGGAGTCCGGTGGAGCCAAACACATTCTGCCCCGGTCCCACGAACTGGTTATTCCGAATCTGAGCGCCAATTGCCTGGTTTGTTGCGACGCTCACATTCGTGTTCTCGATCACGTTGTCTCTGATCTGGAGGTTAAAGGGATTGACCGCCACGATGCCCACGCCCGGCAGCGGAAATTCCCCGGTGGTGATCTGATCACGGATGCGGTTGCCGCGCACTGTACCGGTGACGCTGAGCTCGGGACTTGCGAAATTGAAGCCGCCGATAAAGATGCCCCACTGGTCGATTGCTTCATTTGGACCGGAGGCGATCACTGTGTTATCGAGCACATGCACGGTCAGATTCGCGACCGTGGGATCGTTAAAATCTGCTTCGGCGTCCAGGAGGATGCCGTTATTGTTGTAGTTGATAATGCGGTTTTCGGCGACCGTCACCGTACGAGGGAACGCCACAAAGTTGATGACCACGATGGCGTCGCCCTGATAGACAGGGAAGCCATGCTCGTCAAGGGGCAGGCGCGGCTCTCCGAAGCCGACGTTCTTGACCACGTTATCCCGGATCTCGCCGCCTGCGTTCAGGAAGGTGACTCCCTGGAGGAATGGATTGCTCTCTGCCGAGTTGGCGCCGTCGATCGTAAGATCGCGAACGGTCACTTCGGCATCTGTGACGAGCAGGACTGGACGACCGGGGAAGCCGAAGATAGGCGAAAGCGTGTCTTGCATCTCCGCCGGCGCCTGGAGGACCGCGCCGTCACGCCCGACCAGGGTCAGATCTTTGCCAGTGATGGTGACCTGCTCTACATATTTGCCTGCGCGAATAATGATCCGGTCGCCGTGATTCGCAGCATCCACCGCTGCCTGGATGGTCGTAAAGCAGCGGCTCGCACCGGCGGGGTGGACACACAGGCTGGCGGCATAGGCAACACTATTGCCGAGCCCAGCCATAACGGTCAGGATAAGTACAAGCATGATGAGTCGTTTTGTAAACATGTTGATTCCTTTCGCCTTTATTTTGCCCCGGTGCTCCCGGGCAGCGCCGTTCGCGGAGCAAGGCTTCGATGATTGCAGTTTTCCAGAGAACACGAGTCTCTTAATATGAGTATAGCGGGCGGAAAGGAAAAGTCAATTGCAATACCCCAAGAGTACTCATCAATTTTGTAATGCAATAGGAAGACCAATGCCTGGTTTTCAGTTGTAGCGCTGTTTGTTATTTCTTCCTTTTTGCCGCTGACGTTGCCCGATTGTTCCTAATCCTGAACTTGACCGCCCTGGTGATCAGTTTGTACGGGATGGGTTTATCCAAAGGGAATTGCAGTGTACCCTTCCCTTTCTGATAGGCTGATATCTCCTCATTAAACGTTTCATCCCCGGTGGGCACAGGATAGATCGAGATGTGTTTCTTGTAAGCGGCAAAGTAAATCAGGTACCTCCCATTGAGATTGAATGTGGGTATTTTATAGCTGATCGTTTCTTCCGCCTTCGGCGCCGCTTTTTTGATTGTCATCCTGACCTTTTGCAGAATTTCCTGAATCTCGTCTGGAAAGCCGGCGATATACTCATCGATATTCGTTGGCGCTACTCCCATAATCTTCACTTTATCACCTCTCAAAATTATTTGATCAAATCATTCGTCTGACGGCGAGGCGATGGACCATTGCGCCAGCAACTCCCGTCAGTTCATGCTACCGGTCACCGCCCACCGGCTTTTCCCTGTCGGTCAGATTAACAACGATCGCGTCACTGGCGCGGACCAGGTCCTCAGGTGTGATCATGATCTCCTCGCCCCATTGACCCGCGCCCGTGCCGAGGACCGGTTCGTCCATCAGGCTCGCCTCGAGGAAGGTACGGAACCCGGGCGGCTGCCAGCCAAAGGCGGGGATGGAGCCGATCACATAGCCGGTAGCCTCTTTGATGGCATCGGGCTCCGCCATCCTGATGTTGCGCGAGCCGATAACTTTTTTGAGATGCCCCGAGATGGCAGTTTGATCTCCACCCAGCATCACCAGCACTTTCTCGCCAGTATCCACCTGAAAGATCAACGTCTTCACCGCCTGGCGTTCCGAAAAACCCAGGACGCGCGCCACGTTCGCGGCGCCCTTTTCCGTCTCGGGTGAGAAGCTCTTTCGTTCGTACGGGATGCCGCGTTCGTCAAGATACGTGTGTGCGGGAAGGATCATGGTTTTCTGAAGACCTCGATTGCCCAGGCTTCATGAGAATCCACATCATAACCAAAATCGGCAGCCATCAACAGGTCGTGCCAGTCCACGCGCGCTTCATCGATTGCCTTCAATAGCGTTTGGATGCTTCCCTTGCTCAGCTTGATGGCTGCAAAACGGACACGCTCCATGCCATATTCATCGAGAGTACTGCAGGAGGGAAGATTGTTCCCGCATTCATCCTCCAGCCAATGGGCTGCCTCCGCTACATTCCCGGGGCGGAAAAACAACTCCAGGAGTTCCATCGTGCGCGGGCTGAGTCTCGGTGTCATTGTGAATTGAATCTCCGCACCGTTACTTCACCGCTGCCGTGAATGATGACCTCATCATCCGTTCGCAGCTGCGCGAAATATTTTTCGCCCAGCGCGACCAGCGGAAGGGGAGACGTATATAGCTCATCGGCAACAACGGAAGCAAGCGCAAAGAAGAAATCGGTGTCCGTAGTGATGATCGCGGCGGGAGCGGTCCCGGCGCGGATCGCCTCCAGCAGGACGGCAGTGGTTGTGGAGGAACCGCGCGTACATGGAACAGCCAGGACTTTGTCCTTCGCGATGGAACCGGAAAGTATGTGACGACGGTCGATGATCTCACCTGTCTTCCAATCGTAGCCGCCCCAGAACGAGAGCGGCTCGCGGCTGACCAGCGCCAGCCCGCGCGCTTCTCCCGGAATGATAACTCTGCCGCGCAGTGTTATCTCACCCATAAGGACTCATCCCGGATGATCTCGCCAGCCACCGCCGAGTCCACGCAGTCCTCCAGGCTGCCGAACGCGATCTGCCTCCCGAGCAAGCCGGGCGCGTAATAAGCAAACTTCGCCGAGTTGGTCATCAGGTTCTGAATGTCTTCAGGCAGCATCGGCGAGGTCAGGATGCAGGTATCCACGGTGATCTGCGCGCCAAAGGACTGTAGCGGTTCGAGCAAGCCAGCCTGTTGTGCAAGCTGGGTCATAGCGCGGCTGGAGGTCACCAGGAACTTCACGTCCGGATGTTTTTGTTTTCCCCTGAGCATCGGCGCCAGCCGCCTGTATTCTGCCAGCGAAAAATGCGGACTGCCCAGTACGACCATGTGTAATGTATTACTGTCGGTGTGCGTCAGCTCCCGGCGCGATTCTCTCAAATCATCCAGCGCAACAGGGATGGTTTCAAGCGGATCGTACCCGTGAAATGCATCGTCAAGTGTATGCGCTTCGGGCGTGACCCCAACTATATGGAACATGGCAACGCCGCCCGAGGAAGCCGCCGCCGCGCCAAAGGCTTTGAGCTGGTCTTCATCCGGCTGGATTGTCATCCCATCTATGACAGGGATCTTATCGAGCGACGCCTTGCCAATTAGATTCCCAAGCACGGGATAGAAATCATCGCTCTGTTGTAATTCCTCTGGGATATCGATCAGGTGGAAGAGCAACTGACCGCGGCGGTTTTCGGTGAGATGCAGCCCGATCGCCGGCGCGCGGCCCGTAATGGCACAGCAAATATCGAAGAGATCGGGGTAGCGCTCGGTGCGCGCACCCAGCACGGAGTTGGCAAAGACGATCGCGTTCGATTCACCCCAGGCGATCTGCTGTCCAAATGACGGGCGCAGCTCGGCCTGGTAGGGCGCGCAGGTCCAGGTGGGGATGGTGCCCATGCTTTGATACGCCGCCATCTGCCGGTATGCCTGCCGCGCCCACTCTGAGGAGACCGCCCATTCCTGCCAGTGATGCTCGTCGAGCCCGCTCACGTTGAGCGTGGTGGGCACCGCCACCTTCGCGCCGAGGTTCGCCAGTCGCTCGGCAAACTCGAGACCCGCCTCGCCGATGTACACGGTGCTGTCGATGTGCGCGCCGGTAATATCGAGCAGCCTTGCTGCACCCGCGACCTCCGCCATGCGCGCCACGATGGACATTGCCATCTTCGCCGCGGGCCCGTGATCGCCGCGTAACAGTTCGTGATCTTTGGAGGATAGTGTCAGCATATTTTATGTGGCGGGACGCTCCGCGAAACCCGCTCTACCTGGTCTCGATGCAATATAAATGCCGATCAGGATCAACAAGCCTCCCAGCAGGATGCCGCTTGTGGGAACTTCACTCAGAATAAAATACGCCAGCACAGCCGAACCGATCGGTTCGATCAATGTGACGATCGCCACCAGTGTGGCGGGAAGATAACGCAGAACCCAATTGTACGTGGAATGACCGATAAGCTGGGGGAACGCCGCCAGCAGGAAGATCCAGCCATAGGCTCGGGCAGGATATCCCAGCGGAGACTGACCCGCGGCAAACATGATGAGCAGCAGCGCAACCGCAGACATGCCATACACAAGAAAAACATAAGGGATGAGAGACACGCTGCTGGCTGCCCTCAGTCTTCTGCCGATGATGAGATAGCCCGATACCGTCCACGCGCCGACCAATGCCAGGAAATTCCCCCACATGGCGCTCGCACGCGCCTGCATGACCTCGCTTAATTCCGAACAGCGCAGTCCGCCTTCCCACGCGCATACCTCAGACAAGCCGATGATGGTTCCCCCGATAATCGCAATGACGAGCCCGACGATCGCGGCACGCGTCAGACGCTCGTTGAGCAGGACGGGGGAGAGCAGCGCCACCCAGAGCGGACCCGTCGAGACGAAGACGACCGAGCTCGCAACGGATGTGTATTCCAGGGAGGAGATCCACGTGGCGAAATGAACCGCCAGGAACAGCCCGGAGATGGCGCCAAGAACAACCTCATTGCGCGTGAGGCTCTTTAGCTCGGCGCTATGGCGTGTCAGCGCGAGCGGCGCGAGCAGCAGGGTGGCGCACGTCAGCCTCAGCGCGGCGATGACCAGGGAGGGTGCGTCTGCCTGCGCGAAACGGATAAAGATCGAAGCGGTGGAAACCGCCAGGATGGCGGTCAGCAGCGCAAAGGGCAGGGCGAGGCGGGCGCGTGAATCCATCCGCCAATTCTACTCGCGTCCCCTCCTCAGAAAATGGCTAACAGGATTTCAATATGCGATTGTGGTCTATTGGCTTAAGTTTCCTGCTCGGCAAGCTCACTCAGTTCATCCACCAGTGGGCGTAGCGATTGCGGCATGGAACCATCGCTGACGTGCACCGTATGGATCGAATTGCCGGCAACTACCGTGATCGCGTATTGATACTCTCCGGGCTGCACCAGTACATCTGCAACGCCGGGGATGCCAAAGAAGTTCGAATCGTCCAGCAGGTTGTGCAGCCGTCTCTCCACGCTGGCTGGCATGCTGCTCAGATCGAAGTCCATTGTGGTTTCTCCGCCCATACTTCCCCCCGTGCGCTTGAAGTTGATCATTGTCATTTGTACCTACCTGTAAATTTTTTGCCCGGCGGCATTGCGCGGATTCCGAGCCCAGGAGAATGGTTTGCCGGGATGCTATTCGGCTGTGAGAGGTTTTGAGGAAAGTGTTCGCGTGATGCAGAATGAACATACGCTTTACGATTCAATCCTACCATAGCGCCACCCCGCATTTCTGAATTCTAAGATTGCGCTAAGGATGCCATCCGTAATGGTTAAACGAAGGAACAACCCCCGTGTTCCGCCGCCTTAAAGAGTTCACCCCGAATTTCTCCGGGGTGAACTTTCTTGTGTACGGGTTGGCTTATGGCAGCGCCGGCGTGTTCTCGGCAAAGTACTCGTGACTGTCTGCATTGGTGATGGCGGCATTGGGATTGGTATCAGCCAGGTTGCGCGCACCCGCCTGACCGTAGACTACATCATCGGTGCCGGCGACCACGTTGAAGTGACTCATCTCATGGATAAGCGTGCCCGCCTTTGAATCGGTGCCAGAGAGCGGCGCCTGCCAGAAGACCTTGCACAGATAAATATTATAGGGCCGGTCTGGATAGACATACGCATAATAATTCTGCTTACATTTGCAATCAAAGGCAATGCCTGCGTTGGTCATCGCGTTCGAGATGGCGCTAAAGTTGTTTTTCACGGTGTTGTAACGGCCGGTGGAAAACGCGCCGAACCATTCGAGATAACGCTGCGTGCCTGAGTTGTGTGTGTTCAGGTACTGGCTGGACTCGGAGGCATAGACCTTTGCCTGGTTGCGTGCCGAAACCAACAGGCTCTGCTGTTCCACGGTGCAGGCGTTGAACGAATTGCCGCCCGCAGGAGGTGGCGGAGGAGGTGTGGGCCTGCCTTTTGCCGCGCGGCCTTCCACCTTCATGCTGACGGGTTCGGAGGTCAGGCTGTCGCGGAACTGGAAGGCATTCCCTTTTTCGTCGAAGAGGTTGAAGGATGCCACCGCGTAGGCGACCGCGTATTGCCCCGATTGCGACAGGTCATAATACTCTGCCAGGTCCACTGTATAGCTGATGCTCTCGCCAGCTTTCAACGAGATGTAATCCTTGCCTGTGGCGTCGGGGCGCTTGTAGTGAGCTCCGATGTAGGCGACGGGTTCTCCATCCCGCGTGACCGCAAAGAGCGGCTCCTCCACGCCCTCGGCCGCTGTGAACCATTTCAGGACGCGTACCGTGTGCTTGTGCGGGTTCGAGATCGTGACTGTCACCAGCACGTCCTGGGCGGAACTGAATTCGCTCTGCGCCACACTCAGGCTGACGCTGGGACCATCCTTCGGGGCGGCGCCGACACCTGATGTGAACAGCAGAGCGACAAGCAAGACGAACGCGAACGCGTGAAACCGAAACCTGCTTTGATTCATGGCACTCTCCTCATCTGTAAATTTGAGATTATCGTAGCAAATCGGAGTGGCAAAGTCAACCATTAAATGGTTACATGGAAGTGCCGTGTTCTGGGAGGTTGATGTCTTCAGATGTTGGAACGAGAGATACCGCCGGCACGTCTTTATAAAGCGACAAAAGTTGTTGACTTCACCCGGCTAATGCTGGATTTATCATTCTTCTTTACAATTCCGCCCTTATGTATGAGATCACCCAACCTACGCGCCGCCTGGACCGAATGCAGTCCATGCCGGTCCTGCCGCGCCGGCGCAGGTCACGCTTCAGAGGCTGCTGCCTGCTTCTTCTTTTGCCGCTGGTCGTCATCCTGCTCTATTTCTTCGCGCCGCTGCGCACCAATATCCTGCTGCTCGGCACCGACGATTCTCCTGAACGCGGCTCGGTCGGGCGCACCGATACGATCATCCTGACCACCGTGGTACCGTTGAAGCCGTATGTGGGAATGCTTTCGATCCCGCGCGACCTGTGGGTGAACGTCCCCGGCGTGGGAGAGCAGCGAATCAACACAGCCTACTTCTTCGCCGAGTCAAACGAGAGCGGCTCGGGACCACGCGCCGCATTACAGACCATCCGCGAGAACTTCGGGGTGCCGGTCCGATACTACGCGGTCATCCACATGTCTGGTCTCACTGCCGTCGTCGACGCGTTGAACGGGGTGGACATCAGCCTCGATTCGCCGCTCGGAGGCTACCCGGCGGGCACGCATCATCTCAGCGGAGCCGAGGCGTTGAACTTTGTACGTGAGCGCAGCAGCAGCGACGATTTCAGCCGCATGGTGCGCGCTCAGGTGCTGATCTCTGCACTGTTCCGCAAAGGACTCAACCCATCCAACTGGAGCCTCCTGCCGGGATTCATTTCTTCGCTCACGCAGGTCGTGGATACCAACGTCCCGTTGTGGCAATTGCCGCGACTGCTGTTCGCGTTGCTGCGTGCGTTCCTCTTTGGCATCGAGAGTGAAACCATCACGCGTGAGATGGTCACGCCCTTCCAGACCTCACAGGGGGCGCAGGTGCTTGCGCCGAACTGGGAGGCGATCAACCCCTTGTTGAGCAGGATGTTTGGAAGATAAGCGCCACATTAAAATCGTAATAACACGCCATGTTGCTCCTCGTTATAGAAAACAGAGTACGCGAAGTTTCCAGCAGGATACTTCGTGGAAAGGAGTTGATATGAAGCTAAAAATAATTCTTCTCTCGATGGTGGTTTTAGGCGCTTTGTTTTTGAGCGCGTTTGCAGCACCGGGGGCGCAGCCATCTGTTCGATATCAGGACACTGTTGTACCGCCTGATATAACCGTTGTTGCCCCGACCGTTGTGGTTGTGGGTACACCGGGAGTGATCCCTGTGACTGGTGAGGATGCCCCGACCGGCATGTGGACCATTGTGTTGTTTGGTCTGCTTGCCCTGCTGGGTATTGCCTTCCTTGTGGCGCTCTTCTCCCCTCGCACTACACATGACCATGTAGACAGGACCCCTCCGCACGATCACGTATAACGTAGTGTGCAGCGCAAAGACCACTGGGTCTTCGCTTATCTCCTCTCCTCTGTCCCCTCATTAATCACCATTTGCTGTGCCTGCGGATCTGACACATCAAAAGGAATGAGGGGACCCAGGGGAGTGTATTTTTTAAAGGGCAGATTATCTTCCATCATCGCGAGCTGTATAGCGGCGAAGAAACACTTGCAAGTGTCTCATGGTCTGTTTTCCAGGATAATTTGTAGGAGATTGCTTCCTTACAGGATGCTTCGCAATCGCGATGTTCGCAATGACGGTTAGCAAATTGGAGGTTGAAATGAAAGTTGGAAGTTCTGGGTTACGACGCTCGAGCAGGAACAAGATGATCGCTGGTGTGTGCGGAGGTCTGGAGGAATTCTTCGGGCTGGATGCTTTCTGGTTCCGGCTGGGATTTGTACTCGCGATGATCCCCGGTGGCATACCGGGGATCGTGGTGTATTTGATCATGTGGCTGGTGATACCCAGCGAATAAGCTTAGGGGAACGGCGTCCCTGAGGGAGCCGAAACGCCACCGCCTGACCCCGGGGTATTCGAAGGGTTTGTGACTGGGCCGGGTAAGGTGTTCTGCACTGGTGGCGGTGTATCCGTATCCACAGGTGTTGGAGGTGGCGGCTGTGTCGCGGTGTCTACAGGTGTTGGAGGTGGCGGCTGTGTCGCGGTGTCTACAGGTGTTGGTGGCAGTTCCGTGAATGTTGATGTGGGCACGAGAGTGTCTGTTGGCGGGATTGGTGTCCTGGTCGCCGTCGGAGGAACTTGTGTAGGCGTTCGGGTTGGTGTGCGCGTGGGAACGCGGGTTGGCGTGCGGCTGGGGATGCGGGTGGGGATACGCGTGGCCGTGAGCGCCTCGCGGGGCCGGCGCGTTTGCGTTGGGGTAATGGTCACAAAGCGCCGCGGCGTAATGGTGACAGTATCTGTTGGCAGGGGGGTAAGTGTACTGGTGGACGTGGGGGTGAGAGTCTCGGTCGGCACGAAGACCGTCACCACCTGTTCGGTGAGCGCCGCCGCCGTCTCCAGGTTCGAGACCGCCAGGTCGATGAGGTTCAACGGTGCGAGGGTCACGGCGACGTAACGGTTTAGGTCTCCCATCGCCATCGCGGAGACGCTGCACAGCAGGCTCAACCCAATGGCGCCCGCGGCAAGGATTCCCAGCGGACCGACATAGTCGCGCGTGGTTAACCGTCCGTTTCTCCTTCGGAGAGGGGGTGGGTTTTTGGTAGGCTGGGGGACCGTGTTTTCCATTGATGAATCTTGGCGTTCGTCAGCGCCATTATCCCACATTTTTTGAGGAATAGACAACTACAGGGGGCTGAGGAATGCTTTGATCTGAAATTATAAGGTTTGGCTCAGTGTCATCCTGAGCGGAGCAGAGGATCTCCGCGAGTTAAAAAGTTATCCACGGGAACGTAACATTTTCACATGCAAATCAAGTTTGTTCGCCGTCCCTCTTCGACTGCAGCCACTCGATATGCGCCGCCAATCCATCCAGGCTGGGAAAGAGCGAGAAGCGGTCCACGCCATATTTGTTGAGCGTCCGCTTCAGCGTGGAGCGGATGCGGTTAGGGATCACGATCTTTTCGATCTCATCCGATTCGAACTCCTCATACGGCTTTGGGTGGATGGTGAACAGCCCGCCCTGGGTGGTGATGCGCGGCGTGATGTGACGAGGGATGAACTTGCCCACCTCCTTATACCGGAACGGCTCGGTATATTCCTCCACATCGATATAGGATTTGTTGAGATAGGCATAGATCACGCTGTCATCCTCGCTGGGCTCCTCCACCGCGAAATAACACGCCACCAGCGGGTTCTCGGTCCAGTCCAGCAGGCGCGTCGGCAAACCATGCTGCTGACCGAGCGCCAGCCAGTCCCAGTCGGTGGTGGGCAGGAAATCCAGAAAGCGCAGGGCTCTTTCCTTGAACAGCCGCAGGATCTCCTTCTCGTTCGCCTCGCGCGACCCGATCGAATCGGGCGGCACGATCCGCCCGATCTTGGGGATGAGCGGCAGGCTCGCAGACTTCATGCCGCGGTAGACCACGGTGCGCGCGTCATAGCGCTGAATGATCTCATGCAGTTCGGTGAATGTACTGATCTCGATTTCTTTCATACGTGATCCAATTCCGCGTTAAATGCAAAGACCCCTCTTTGTGAAAGCAGGGTAGCTGGTTAAATAAAATTCAAACTATAGAGCGTGATGTATAACCAGACCGGCACACAGAGCAGCAGGAGCATTCCACCGGCGATTGCGCCAGCCATAAAGTAATTCAAAGCGAGAAAGGTAAGGATGAGGAGCACTGCGCCCCTCCAGAGTATCTCAAAGGTTCTCATGCTTGAAATGTACAATAAAACAACCAGCTCTAACATGGGGAGTTTCCCGTAGAAGGGGGCAGGGTTATCTATTTGGTTGTATTTAATCCTGCAGGTTTGCTAGGGTGTGGGGACAGAGTAGATAATATCCAGCCTGGGCTGCTGGCTGGCATCGCTGTTCTCTTTTGATGAATACGAAATAAGGTGATTGGGACCGGTGGAGTAGAGCATCAAGCCCTGGTTGGCGTAGGTACCGTCGACCCATGCCTGTACCAGGCTGGTGATGTCCAGAGTCAGCATGCAGTCCCTTTGATCGGGGATATAGCTGAAGTGAGAAATGCTGTTGTCGAAGTCGCCGCCCGAGAGAATCCACGTCAGCCAGGTGGCTGAGTCTTCGTTCCAGTCCGATGTTACGCGGTAGATATGGGTGAGCTGCCCGCTCTTGTTGTCGCGCTCGTACAGATAAAGCGTGGCGCTGGTCACCGTGGCATTCTGTGGGATGTGGCTCAGGTCGAACTGGAGCAATCCTCGGCGGTCAGCGCCGTTATCCGGGCGGACCTCGAACCTATTGTCCCCTCCGCGCGGGATCAATGCACCGGACTGTATGTAGGTGTCATCCGATGGCAGGATTCCGTTGGGTGTGCCTGGGTAACAGGCTGGCAGTCCCGGCGCAGACGTCGCGGTGGGCGTGAACGTCGTAGTCGGTGTGGCAGTGAGCGATGGTGTAAGAGTTATGGTTGGGCTGGGTGTCCCTGTAGCCGTCAACGTGAGGGTTGCTGTGGGAGTTTGTGTTGCGGTCAAAGTCGCTGTGGCGCTGGGGGTCAGCGTGGAGGTATGTATTGCCGTCGCGGTCTGTGTAGCAGTCAGTGTGAGTGTGATCGTCGCAGAAGGCGTGACTGTCGCGCTCGCGGTATGAGTTGCCGTGGGCGTCAGAGTTGGTGACGGTGTTAGTGTCGGCGTACCGGTGCCGGTTGGTGTTTGCGAAGGTGTAGCCGTTGGAACAGGCGTGAGGGTTGGCGTCTGTGTTGCAGTTTGCGTAGGCGTCGGTGTCTCGGTGGCTGAGGCAGTCAGGGTAGGTGTTTCAGAGGGAGTTGCTGTCGGTGTGTCGGTAAACGTTGCGGTAGACGTAGGTGTATTTGTACTCGTGGGCGAGGCTGTTTGAGTCGGTGTAGAAGATGGCGTACTGGTCGCTGTGTTCGTCTGCGTAGCGGTTGGCGTGGAAGTTGGAGTCTCTGTTGATGTATTTGTAGGGGAGGCTGTGAGTGGAAGGGTGGGCGTGCTTGTCGCCGTATCTGTCGGTGTAGCCGTTGGAGTCTGTGTCGGAGTGTTAGTAGGTGTGTTTGTCGCAGTGCCTGTCTGCGTAGCGGTTTGCGAGGCAGTTGCTGTTTGTGTGACGGTAGAAGTGCTGGTCGCTGTGGCGGTTATTGTAGCAGTAAATGTTGCTGTTGCGGTGGACGTAGCGGTTGGTGTGCGGGTGAACGTGGGTGAGGAGATAGGTGTCTTTGTCGCGGGTCGCGGCGTCCTCGTAGGTGTTCGCAATACAGGCAAAGTAGTGGGATACGACTTTATGGCTGTTGGTGTAGCAGCGAGCTTTGTCGGCGTTTTGGACACGCTTGCAATGAAGGCGGTTGATGTCGCAGCCAAGGTGGCAGACGGTTGTACTTGTGTGGCTGTGGCTGCCGGCAAGGTGGAAGTCACTCGCACTCGTGGATCAATCGTCATGGTCGGCACAGGTGAGAGGAGCGAGACCTCCAGGGTTGACATGCGGTCCTGCGCCACGCCGGTACCGGGCAGGTCCATGATGATCTGCTGCAGGATGTCTTCCTCGATATGCGGGACAGTGGGAATATAGGCGTCGCCGCTGTAATCTGCCTGCGCGGTCGCACGGATCGAGACCGGCAAGCTATCCATCCCGCTTGCCCGGGCGTCCAATGAGCTTAGGTTGACAAGCTGGCAGAGGAAGAGCACAAACGAAAAGAGGAGCAGGACCGCCGCAAGGTTGAACATGCGGCGTGTACCGTGCTTCGTTGGCTGCTCGGAGCCAGGCATTGCCTCATTCATTCTGTCCTAATACCCTCATGAAGGTATCCACGATGCCCGGGTCGAAGTGACTCCCGCTATAGGCTTTTAGGTATGCCGCCGCATCTTCAATGGCGATTGCCTTCCGGTACGGGCGGTCACTGGTCAGCGCATCGAATACATCCACGATCGCAAACATCCTGGCAGAGAGCGGAATGGCTTCTCCCTTCAAGCCGCGCGGGTATCCTGTTCCGTCCCATTTCTCATGGTGACAGTAGGGGATCTCGAGGGCAGCTTGCAGATAGTCAATATGTTTCAACATATTGTAGGCGTTCTGCGGGTGCTGCTCCATGATTCTTCTCTCATGTTCGTCCAGCGCGCCGGGTTTGCGAAGGATGGCATCTGGAACGCCCATCTTCCCGATATCGTGCAGCAACGCGCCGCGGCGGATGTTGACCAGTGCCTCGCCCTGTACTCCAAGTGCTTCGGCAAACTTCAGTGTGAGATTGGTGACTCGCTCCGAGTGCCCCTCGGTTTCCTTGTCCCGCAGTTCGAGTGCTTTCGCCCAGCCCTCCAGCGTGTTGTCGTAGGCATTGATGAGGTCCATCTGGGACTGGTGCAGGGTTGCCACCATCGTATTAAAGGATTCGGTCAGGATCGAGATCTCGTCGTTGCTTTGCGCAGATACCCTAACGTCCAGGTTACCCTTCGATACCTTCACCGACGCCTGCACGAGCTGCAGAAGTGGGCGTGTGATCGTGTTCGCCAGGTTGATTCCCACCAGGATGATCAGAAAGTTGGCAGATGCCACCAGGAAGAAAATACGCCAGCGTGAGCTTGTGGATGCCTGGACCACGGCGTTCTGGCTCAGGGCAACACCCAGCACACCCAGTTCCTCGTCACCGCGTACCTCCCACGAGCCGAGGATCTCGGCGAACGGGATGTTCGACACCTCCAGGTCGCGCTGACCGGTAAGGTCCCTCTTTGTGCTGCTCACATCCTTATAGGAAATTGTTTGCGCCACCGCTTCGGGCGTGAGTCCCTGTGGGAAGGGCAGGGTGCTATAGAGCACGCTGCCATCATGGGCGTACAGAGTGATCTGCGCAAAGGTTTTGGCGCGCATGTCGGCTGTCAGTCTCGCCAGCGACCTGCCCACCAGCACGGTGCCTGCCAGGTTCCCCTGCGGGTCCCGGATGGGTCCTGCAATATATAGGAAGTTACCTTGTTCCGTCTCAACGAGGTCCACGAATTTGTCGCCCCGCTCATCGCTTTTTTGCGCAAGCACATCCTGCACGATCTCAAGACTGCTGAATATGGACTGAGCCCCGTTGGAAAATCTATAGTCCTCCGGATTCCCGCCAGACTGGTGGTGGACCGAAAGCACGTGGTTCCCATACTGGTCGAGGAATTCAACTGCTTCCAGCTGGTTGTTGGCGATGATTCCGAGAGTCAGGGAGCGCAGCGCGTCAGCATCATTCGCCTGGAGCGCGGCTGGCACACCCTCCACATTTGCCAGCAGCCGCTGTGTTTCCAGCAGCTGAGATTCGTACGTGACGCTGAGCTCAGAGGAGATCTTCCCCGCTTCATACAACTGTTTGTTGAAGCGCTCCTCCACATTTTCGAGCACGAGCTGTGTGATGAGAAACGCTGCCGCGGCTGCAAGGATAAGAGACAAGACCAGATAGGGAATGGTGATCTTGATGCGTATAGGTACCCGCACGCGGCGGGCAGGAGTGTTGTGGAATAATATTCCCTTGGAGACTGCCATGTTGCCCGATGCATGACGCCACGGGAGATGCCGGGTTACCGGGCTGGGCAGTCAGTTCCTTACACTTGCGAAAGGGGAGCTTCTCCTGCTTCAGAGTTACCCCACCTTGTCATCTGTATCACTTCGCCCGCCACGTGACAAAACGCACGCCGTCCTTTGTGCTGTGCTTCACCTGGTACATCAACTCATCAGCCATATTGACGAGGTGCTCCGCTGACTGCGGCGGCGTCACACACGTCACCACGCCCATACTGAATGTGATGGGCCAGTTTCTTTGCTGCATCACTGTCAATAGATGCGGGCGGACCTTCGCAAGAACCACTTCCGCCTCTGCCTGGCGGGCGGAAGGCAGAAGCATTACGAACTCGTCACCGCCCAGGCGGGCAATGATGTCGGTCTTGCGCAGTTGTGACCTTAGTTCACTGGCGATCGAGCGCAGCACCTCATCGCCGATCCGGTGCCCGAAGAGATCGTTCACCAGTTTAAAGTTATCCACATCGATGAACACCACGGTGATAGGATGCGGATAACGTCGGATGCGGTCCACCTCCCTCTGCAGCAGCTCGTTGAAGTACCGCGCGTTCACTGCACCGGTCACAAAATCGGTGCGCGCCGCGGTTTGCTCCTCGCTGCGTGATTTTTGCAGCTCGCTAACCAGATAGGTGACGGTGGCGAAAAAGCCGGTGCGGATGAGTATGTTCCAGATGTATATGCTTGGGTGGGAATATCGCTGCCCGATCGCGTATTCGGCGATCAGCCATGAGAGAGCACTTAGCACCGACATGGCGAGCCCCAGGTTCCGGTTGGCAAACCAGGCGGCGAGTACGATCGGCGCAAGATAGAACAACGTGATACTGATCTCATTCCCCGTTGCGTAGTCGATGATTCCCAGGAAGATAATCATAGCAACCCCTACTACAGCCCACAATAGCGGACTCCCGTTTTCAAGAGTCTCAAAGATTCTTTCTATTTTCAAATGCATAATGTGGTAGGTCAAATAGGCAAACGAGAGCGTACCGTTAAATAAAATGCCCGCCGTCCGTACTAATGAGAGACCGGGGCACCAAACCGACATATTTTACCCTCTTTTCATCCAGCCCCTTTAAAACAAATGTCACTGCGAAGCGATACACCTCCGCCAAAGCAACTCCATGCTCATAAATAACTCCTCTCCTCCGAGGGGTCATTCATCCGGGTCGCCTCGCCCTCTCGCCACTCGCAATGACATTTTCACCAAGCATACAGGAAAACCCGTCTGAACGCAAGTCCCTGTTGTGCTCATAGGATGTACTTGTCGTGTGTCAATAGTGACACCCGTTAAAGCACAAATCGGAAGAGTGATCGTACGCGGTGATATAATCCGCTCCAACAATTTGGATATGGTTCATCCGAAAAAGGCTGGCGGGAACATAGGGATATGCAGATGGAGAGGCACCCAATGAACATCGGTCGTTACGAAATCGTACAGGAGTTGGGTCAGGGGGGGATGGCAATGGTATACCTGGCGCGTGATCCATTTATCAAACGCCAGGTGGCTGTGAAGGTACTGCCGCGTCAATTCACCTTCGACCCGCAGTTTCGGGCACGCTTCCAACGCGAAGCCGAAGTCATAGCGGCGCTCGAGCACGCTTCCATTGTGCCGGTTTATGACTTTGGCGAGGAAGATAGCCAGCCCTTCATCGTCATGCGCTACATGTCTGGCGGCACGCTGGGGGACCTCTTAAGCAAGGGACCGCTTCCCATCTCTGACATCACCACACTTTTTCAACGGATTGGCGCCGCCGTCGATTACGCCCACAGCCGCGGAGTGATTCACCGCGACATCAAACCGGGCAACATTCTATTCGATGCCCAGGGAGGAATGTGCCTTTCCGACTTCGGGATCGCAAAAATCGCTGAAGCTACTGCGGCATTCACCGGCACCGGCATCATCGGCACACCCGCCTATATGAGTCCTGAACAGGCACAGGGCGAGAAGACGCTGGATGGGCGCTGTGATATTTACTCGCTGGGCGTGGTGCTCTTCCAGGCACTCAGCGGTGAGCTTCCCTTCAAGGCAGATACACCCATGGGCGTGGCGGTTGCCCACATCACGGAACCCGTGCCAAGCCTGTTGAGCCGCCGCCCCGATCTGCCAGTCGCATTTGAGCGCGTCATCCGCAAAGCACTGGATAAAGATCCTGCTCAGCGTTTTCAGACTGCCGGCGAACTGGCACAGGCGATCCACGAGGCGAGCATTACTACAGGGGATCGGACAGCCCTTGAGCCGCTTGGAGCAGCAGAGAAAACTCGGCTCGAACCGCTGGATGGAACATGGGTCGAACCGCGCATGGATCACACTCCGCCTGCCTCTGCTCCTGTGCCGGGAACCTCCACCACCGCAATACCTTCTGCGCCCGCGGCAAGAAAAAGTGGCTTTCCCAGGCTGCTGGGTATTGGCGGACTGGGACTCTTATTACTCTGCCTGTGCGCCGGTGTGATCGGCGGGATTGCTTCCGGGCTTATCCCGAACCCCTTCGCCAGCCCTTCCACGCTCACGCCGACCGGACAGCCCGTGCAAGCGCTTCCATCTGAAACACCCTCTTCCCCCGATACCCCTTCTCCAACGGAATTCGTCCCTGTCGGCTTGAGCACTACCTACATCGAATATATTCTGGATGCCTCGGGCAGTATGCTGCAGCCATTACAGGGCAAGACCCGCATGCAGATCGCTCAGGAAGTCCTCACTGCCCGCCTGAATACGCTGCCTGCCAATGCACAGGTGGGGCTCAGGGTCTATGGACACCGCGTACCCTTCCAGCAGGAGGCGGAGAGCTGCGAGGATATCGAACTGGTTGTGCCTATCCAGGCGAACGGCGCCCAAGCCATTATCGACTGGCTGCCGGGCATGCAGGCGCAGGGTATGACGCCAATGTCTGCCTCGATTCAACAGGCTGTTAATGATTTCACGTTCGAGCCGGGGCGCAGGAACTTCATTGTGTTGATCAGCGATGGAGAGGAGACCTGCGGTGATGAGCCTGCAACCGTAGTGCAATACCTGCAGGAGATCGGTATCGACTTTGCCATCCATGTGATCGGGCTGGATGTGGACGCGCCAACCGCCGCTCAGCTGGCGCGCATCGCAGAGGTGGCGGGGGGAGTCTATTACGATGCCAAAAGTGAAGAAGACCTGGATGCCGCCCTGAATGATGTGAACGAGACGATGCTGCCTCCCGCAGGCTCGCCCACCGTCGTTGCAGAAGCCAACCCCACAGCCATCCCCGAACCCAATGCGGAGATCGCCTCCGAAGGGACCGTGGAAGCCTCTTCGAGCTACGATGCGACCTATCCTGCATCGCTGGCGATCGACGGGGATCTCAGCACCTCCTGGTTTTCTGCAGGAGCTATAAAAGGCGATTCCAACCCCACGTATCTATGGACAGGCGAGCAGGAAGACTTTATCGCTTCCATCGAGCTGATCTCGAACCGAGAACATCAGGTGGGCGCTTTCCGCACTGATTATGGTTTTGAAGAGGTGTTTATCCAGGTGCTGGATGAGCAGGGGAGCGTGGTCTTCGAAGAGAGCGCCGTGCTCGAAGGCACGCCCGATCCCGATGTATTGATCGAACCCAATGTTGTGGGACGCACCATCCGTCTCCTGTTCTCCGGCGGTGAAGCACCCGATTGCGGCGGTTTCGGCGAGCTAAGGGTGAATGTGGTGAGGTAAATCTCCAGTCACAAACGCCTAAGTTGCGCACCTCTATCGAGGTGCAGATCGGCGTGGTCTTTTTCGCAGGTCACCAAGCCCCACCGGAAACCGCCTCGGCGGAAGTGCAAACCGGATGTTACTCATTACCTCAAGCCAGCAGATCAGAGTCTCGAAGGCTTCCACCGCGTGCAGTCCCGAACTCACCGGCGCTGAAAAGCTGCCGAGAATGCCCATCTCCATGAGTGTGGCTTTGATGTAAGCAGGCGAGAGGTCCCCCGGTGCCTCCGCCAGGACCTGGGTGATTTTCGCCAAGAGCCGGTTCGCGGGTGGAGAAGCCGTGTGATCCATTAGGGCTCGCGCTGTCCGTATTTCGATCTGACGCACACGTTCCTCTGAAATTCCCAGTTCGACAGCCAGTTCCCCCAGTGTCCTGCGGTTCATCCCAAACCTGGAGAGAAGGACATGGATGCGGATTTCCTTTTCGGAGCGCAGGAACGGCTCGATGATTTGTGCCCAGGTATTCAAAGGCGGACTTTCGACCAGCTCGCCGGGATGGCCGGCGGGGATGTCTTCGATGTAGTCGAAGGGTGACTCGAGCGCGCGTGCCAGCGCCTGTCGAATCTCCTGTACACTCTGTTTGGCAATCCCCTTGATCAGGAACAGATCGTGCTCGGTTAGCGGGGTCAGGTCGGCGATAGTCACGATGCCTGCCAGCGCCAGCGCCTGGACCTGGCGTTTCGAAATCTCCAGGCTCGCGATGTTCATCTCCCCAAGCCGGGACAGAGGATCATTTGACCCTGCGCTGTAGCTATTGTTCTCCATTGTGCTCCCTCGATAGATGCGGTGCGATACAACCACCCATGCTTATATATCGGCAAGCATACAGGAGAAGCCGCCTCCCGGCAAGACCGATGTAACCAAGTAGTGGCTTGGCAAATGGAGATCTTATTTTCGGTGACGCCCGGACCCTACAGCGTAGCGGTTTGAAGATGCCTGCGATTCTGCGAGCTGCGCCAAACCCTGCTACATGGAACGCTTTGCTTCGGGTGGTAATGCCGTCGGGTCGTACCCACGCAGCATCATCCCCTGCCCGCGCGACTCGTGCGTATTCTGCGTTGGCTTGTCCTCGGGATCACGCATCTGCACCAGAAGAGTAGTGCGCGCTTCCTGGCTTACATTCACGCCCGAGCCATGAATGGTCAGATAGTTGAAAATCAGAACGTCGCCTGCTTTCGCCGGGCAGGGCACACTGGATTCGAGTGGATATTGATCGAAGGGCAGGTGGAAGCCGCCCTGCGGGTTATGTTCGATCGCACCCTGCTTGTGGCTCCCCGGCACCACCCGGATACAGCCCTTCTCGAGCGGAGCATCGTCGAAGTGAATGACCGCAGCAAGCATGGTATGACGTTCGTGCGGAAAATAGGGATAGTCCTGGTGCATGGGGAACGGTGAGCCCTTCTCGGGCGGCTTAATGAACAGCTTGTTGTGGTGAAGCTGCACATTCGGGCTGCCGATGAGGTCGGCTACTGCTCCGGTCAGGCGCTCGTCTGCCAGCAGGCGCGTAAAGGCGGCTGAGTAGAATTGAACGTTGTGACAATGGAGCAGTTTGGTCCCCTGGGCAAGCTCCTTGGCGCTGCCCCAGGTGGGGTTGATGTCGGCATGCTGAGTGAGCCGTTCGATCAGGGCATGAGCTTCCTCCCGAAATGCTCTTGCCTCCTCGGCGGGGAACTGTCCCTCGAGGAGCAGATAACCATTCTCGTCATAGAAACTACGCTGTTGCTGCGTCAGCATCCTATTGTTCCTTTCTTTTTATCTCTATTGTGTTGGATTGAATGAAAATTTGTCTGAAAAAATCTTTTGCCAATTGATTTTTGTGACAACACATGATTATTTTGCTCAGCTCATTACCGTAACGCTGCCGCCGACGATTTGCCAGCCCTGCTCACCTTTGCGCCAGATCCTCGTGTAGCGATAATCACCGGCAAACTCCTGGCTCAAAAATGTACCACTTAAAAAGACCCTGGCTGAGGTGAGGGCAAATTGCTCGCTCCAAACGCGGATTTCCAATTCTTTAGGTGTTAACTCGTGGAATTGTGTGCTGCCTGTCCGATGCAATTCCAAATCCATCGCTTTGGTCGCCAGCTCACCGGTGGGACCAGCAAACAGCAGGTCGTCGGCAAGGAGTTCGTTCAGTGTGGCGACATCTGAGGCAAGCATGGCAGCATACAGTCGGTCTTCGCAGGCGCGGATCTGGGTTTCGATTTCTGGGTTCATAAACTCGATTTTACCCTACCACCGAACACAGGCAACGGCTGTGCCCGGCGCAAAAGGGTTAGCTAGGGAGAATTTTTACTCAGCCCGTGGTGTCCAACCTGTGGATTTTCCCGTCTGTTGTCCCAGGAACATGCGCAGTTGCGCGGCGTGCTCCTGCACATGGCGCAGGTTGTACAGCAAAAGCTCCCCGAAGGGCAGCTCTCCCCAGGGGAAGCGGCACGTCCGGTACGCCCCTTCGGTCGTCAGGGACTCAATGGTCTCCTGGCATCTTTGGCGGCAGTGCTCCAGGTAGCCCAGCAGCTCTTCGCGAGTATAGGTTCTTGGCAGGACCTCGCCTTCTTCCATCTCGACCAGGTCAAACGGCGCAGGCGGAGCAAAGCCTTCTTCCGCGCCGGTTAAGTACAGGTCCAGCCAGAATAGGGTATGGTAGCACAGGTACCAGAACGCCGAGAAACCAGACGCCACCCACTGGTCTGGCTCGTCATTCCACAGGTGCTTTTCCCAGAGCTCATCCGGGCAGTCGCGCAGAACGTCGCCAAACATGTCGATGGATGCTCCAAACTGCCGCCATAACATCTGATTATCAATAATGGTCATCAACTTCCTCCTCAGTTATTCTCCCCGGTTTTCAATAAACTTCGAGCCGTAGAGTCACGTTGTCGCCTTCCTCAAGTTTCTCTGCTTTCCGAACGCTGGCTTTGATGGGCACAAGGTAGCGGCCGTCCTTGGGAAACAGGGACGTCTTCCACTCGCTTTTGCCGACCCGCACCGTGACCGGGATCACGCCCCAGCCATACGTGACGAAGCCTGAGACGGCTTTGATGTCGCGCGACTGCTCTTCCGGAACGGTGACGAAGTACCAGGGTGCGGGACCCCTCCAGAACCAGATCTTTCCGTCAAATTCAAAGTCCATCGTGGCAGTATATCAAAGAAGAATCACACTACAACTCACCCTGATTGAGCCCACCTGTATTAGGGCAGGAAGAATATCTCTCCCCGGTGAACAGCCTGGATGCCTGTTCGTAAGGATGTCCCCAATCTGTCCTTTAGAATAAAGCCTTGCGCACCGGCGTCAACCGCCCGCCTGACCATGTGCTCGCCCGTGTGCAGGGAGATGAGGATCACGCGGGTTGCCACCTGCATCTCTGCGATCTGCCGCGCGGCTGCCAGGCCATCCATCACGGGCATGGAGACATCCATCAGCACTATGTCTGGTATAAGGCGCTTCACGCATTCCACCGCTTCCCATCCATTGACTGCTTCACCCACCACCTGGACCTCATTGAAGTAACTGAGCAACAGGCGCAGCACCGCCCGTATTTGCTCATGATCGTCTGCGATCACCACACGTATCATGACTCTCTTTTCCTGGGACTGCCCCTCCAACTTCGCAGTCGCCGGTGTGCTCGGTGAGATACATTGACATCCCTTCTCTGGTCAGTTGTGCAAAAACAGGGAAATCCGGTTGGAACTGATACATCCAGTCGACTGTGAAGCTGAGACCTGCCTCGTGGAAGGCACGGATGCGTTTCCAATCCGTCATGCGCAATTGGGGGGAATACTCGCTGGTTCATAAGACTTTTCTCATGATATCTGAGAGTAAAACGTCATATTGTAAAGCGTTATCAACGATGTGGAATGCCTCGTTGGTTACTCGGACAAATAATTGTACCGCAGTTACTTTACTCTCAAAATCTCAAAGTGTGAAAAACATACGGGCACACTTTTATGCATTATGAGACGGTGTTGCTCTTGCTGCTCGTACTTTGCTGTGGTCCATGAATCAGCCGGTAGAAGCCCTCACAAAAGAAACCTGCGATCACTGTCGCAGCCATATCCCGGGGATCCATCGGCTTGCCCAGTAATGGATGCGCCACCTCATAGACCAACACACTGATGGCCACTGTGCGTATAAGAAAGGAGTCTTGCTTGCGGTTACGACCGAGAGCAGATGCAAATACGAACGCAGCAGCGACTGTCCCAAGTGAATTTCCGAGTGTATCTGCAATATGGAAATCGTTTATCCCATTGGAATAGATGAAGGGTCGATAATATGCTCGTGCTGCCTCATAGAGCAGTACGGCGCTTAGCCCGATGACCATATTAATGATACGTCTTTTAGAAAGCAGCCAGTCCACAATTTCGCTTTTCAATCTTCCCATTGAAATGTTGTTTCCCTTTGAGATCGTTTTATGTGGGCAGGAATGTTTCTGGTGGAGCAAGCGCCCAATGGCTGGCGTTATGCCCCTGCGGGGTACTGGCGGGACGAAACAACGTCGAAGCTATTCCGCCCAGACTCGCTTGAATAATGTGGGGTAGACTTCCACGAAACCATCCGCGTCAACGGTTATTACGGCTGTAAACCCGTCGTTTAAACTTTCGAATTTATATTTTCCCCCACCGCTGCTGGTCTCTAGGCACGTATACCTTTGCGGGTCAACACGTACCTGCATTTCAGGGATGGTAAAGTATACAACCTTAATCTCGGCAGACTCGCCCGGGCCCAGACTCAACCGCCGAATAGGCAGCGTGTTGGTAAATGGAGTTGCCGTAATATCTACATCAATACAGCCTTTAAGTTCGGAAACTGGATTGCCGGTTTCATCTGTCCAATTCCCAATACCATCGGACACAAAGCTAAGGGTTTGTTCATCTTCATTCATCGACTTGACGACAACCTTTCGAACGCGCCATCTCAGATCGCAGCTAATTTTGTAGCGGATGCGAAATGCGACATTTTCCTCGACGCCGATAACAATTCCATCAGCAGTAATTTCCTCCTCGCCGCCCCGCAAGTAAAAATGTTCCAGCCCTGTAGCTGCCTGGTTTGACCAGATTATTTTACACAACATACATATACTCCGTCAGGAAAAAAATCGGGATCCGTTTCCAGGTGAGGACTTCATGTCCCCTGCGATTCCACGCACCTGTTCTGCTCCTATTCAACTTTGTGCGCGGCGGACAGGCTCCTGGGTGCTTTGTGACGCCAAGCCTGTTCAACCAGCTCTTTGAAACGTGCTCCAGATGCCTTCGCCAGGTCCACGCGGACCCCCACGAAGATCCGACCGCTGCTGCGTCGCAGGACTTCGTACGCCTGCGGTTCGCTTGCCGCCGCTTCCTTCGCCTGTGTCTCGTCCACGCTCACGATCGCATGGGTGCTGCCCTTCTGGATGACGACAAAGACCTTCTCCCTGACCTTGAACGCCGGCAGTTTGAAGTGCTGCGCCTCGCTGACCTCTGGCAGCGCCATTGCGTAGCGACGGATTTCCGTAATTCCAATCATGTGAAGACCTCCTTTACACCTTCAAAGACTCCTTATTAACTATTATCCCATAGGGTTGAGCGCGAAGCCAGCCAACGGTTGGCGTCGGCGGAGCGTCTTCGGGGGCAAAGCGGCTTCAGCTTTCGGGCGCAGCATGAGAGTGTAATATCGTTCTACCAGACCAGGGGCACGAGACGGTAATGCACCCGTTGACAATATTCCTCGTAGCCGCTTAAGTTCGCTTTCAGAAACTTCTCTTCGTCCAGCAACCTTACCCCAATGACCAGGATCAGCAGTATGGAACAGGTGAGTGCCACCCAGGAGCCCAGCGCCAGCGGGGTGAAGATGATCAAAAGCAGAGCTCCCCCATACATGGGATGCCGAACGATCGCATACGGTCCCGTGGTGATTACCTTCTGCCCGGCGGATACTTCGATGGTGGCGCGGGTATAGGTGTTTTCCCGGAATACAAGAAAGACAACGTAAAACCCAAGCGCCACAATGCCCGCGGAAACCAGGCTCACGACCGGCGGCACATTCGACCAGCCAAAGCGAAAGTCCAGACCTGGAACAATGAACAAGCCAATGAAAAGGAGGCTGGCAAGACTCTGGATCAACTGTTGAGTCCTCTGAGTCTCGGCAATCGGACCTGCCTGCACGCGACCCGCCAGTAGCTCTCGATCATTTCTTATGAGATACGCGGTAATGAGAATGGTACAAGCGGCGAAAACCGCCAGGTACGCCCAGGCTTGCCAGAAACGCAGGGACCCTGCTGGAAGGAAGAGGGCGAGCGCCAGGACCAGCATTAAGAATGCGAAGCCTGAAACTGTTTTTATGATCAAGTTATCCATTTCTTCCCTCGTGGATCATGCAGAGCAATCGTCTAATACATCCATCGCGCATCGTTTTCCTTTACCTGCTTTGCACGAAAGACGGCGATCTTCCGAATAAGCGCCTTTGGGAGTGGTTTGTCATATAGAAATTGGATAGTGTCCTTGCCGGTTTTGAACTTTGCCAACTCTTCCTTGAAAGGCTCCATCGCCGGGCCGGTTGGCGAGAAGTTGAGATGTGATTTATGCGCAGAATAGGAGAAAAGGATTCGTCCTTCTTCAAATACTGGCGAACCCCACTTGAGTTTCTCTGTTGCGCTCGGCACGACTTTTTTCAGGACTGCACGTATCTCGCCCAACTTTTCCTGCGCTTCCCTGGGTGCTGCTTTGATGTATTCGTCAACTGTTGTCGGTTTCATTTTTGACATGGATGTACCTCCATTAGCTTGCCAGTCATTCAAGTATCTTCCAGAAAGAATCCTTGCGGATGACCTTTCCCTGAGCGAATTCGAGCAGGTCAACTCCTCGCACTTCGATGTGTTGCCCGGATGTAGATGTGCCAGTCAGCGTCCATTCTGAGACTCCGAAATCACCACAGATCCAGTGCCGATCGTCTCCATAATGCACATCTGGTATCCCTTCAAACCTCTTTGCTAACCCTGCCCGAACCTCCTGCTTCCCGACATATTGATCGCCATGCGGCCTGGCTCCTCGGGGCATGTAGAAGACACAATCCTCTGCGAAATAGTCCATGATGGAATCCAGGTCGTGGCGGTTGAACGCTTCCAGGAAACCCTTTAACAATTCACCGGTCACTTGCTTGGACATTGGAACCTCCATTGTGTGATGCCTGATTGAAAAAGATTGAGCTAACGAACATCTTGCCTGCCCGCTAGACAATACGTTATCGGTTTAGCGCCTTGTGAGCGATTCCTTGTGCTTATTCCAGATTTGCCGTACCACCTCTTCAAGTTCGTGTGGATACGCAAACCCGTGCTTATCGGCGAGCCAGCGACCGACGCGAGCCATCTCTGCGCGTATGGCGTTTATGACCGTTACGGTTTCCTCAGGTGTTCGTGACGGCAAGCCAAGGATGTTGTGCTGATGCTCAGTGAGCCTGCCATCTAAGCCCTTGTGCATTGTCCCGAGCATGTGAAGTGTTACCCGTGAATCGATATCTTTGCCGACTGCCTGCATGTACCAGGCGCGCAGCAGTGACATCCGCTCCATATAGAGGCCGACAAACGAGAAGTGATCATATTTCCTGCCAAGTGCCTTCATTTGTTTGTGCGTCGTGATCCAGTAATCAACGAGGAACTGCCTGACCATAGCGCCATCAATCTCCCGGACGAGCACGGCGGCAGGCTGGGCAAACCCTTCCAGCTTTGCCCTGAACTCCTCGTTGCGACAGGCGAGGATGACCAGTTTTGGCTCAGGATTCTGCCTTGTCGTATCCTGTACGTAGAAATCGACAATGGTTCCCTCTGCCAGAACCAGATGATGCAGCAGCGCCTGCTCGCCAAAGCGCATCAGGAGACCACCGCAGGGAGGAAGGGGCAGATAGAGTTCCCAGTCCGGGTTTGTCCATTTATCAATTTGTCCGGGTTCGACCGCAATACGGAAGTCAATATCGCTGTATGCGTCACCAGTGCCTGCCGCAAGGCTTCCGCCAACCCAGATGGCTTGAATGCTGCCATCCGCAGAGCACTTGCCAGCCATATCGCGGATCAGATTGGCATGGGGACCATTCTCCAGCGGTCCGAGGTCAATGTCTCTCATGTTCTATCTTCGTCCTTCCATTCTACAGGTGCCAGGATTTTAGGTTGCAGTGCCCCACCAACAGTACGTTGACGGCTTTGGAAATTCGGCTATATATCCCATTTCCATCTGCTTGATTTGAAAACCACCTTGCATCAGCAAAGCCGGAATATCCCGCGTCAGCGACAAACCCTGGAACAGCCACCGATGAAGGGGTTCCAACCTCTTTTGCCAGCGCTGGACTGCCGGGTCAGGCGAAAGCCCAAGCTCAAAGAAGATCAGTTTGCCGTCCGGTTTCAGCACGCGCCGGAGCCCTTGAATCGCCTCCCCGATGGCGGGGATCGTGCACAATGTAAAAGTGCTGACGACCGTATCCATAGTGTTGTCTTCCAGAGGGATGCGCTCGCCGGGCAGATCGAGAAACTCGACATTCAATCGGGTTCGATGCAACTGCTTTTGCGCCAGCGGGATCATCCCAGGGTTGGGTTCGAGCGCATACAGCTTGCTCACTCTTGTGGCATCGTAATGCACGAAATTGGCGCCAGAGCCTGCGCCGATCTCGAGAACCTTCCCCTCCGCCAGGGGGATGAGCTCCTGGCGAATCTCCCGGATGGGCGGCGGATCACCCAGCAAGTTCACAAGGTGGGGATAGAGATGGTCGCTAAGGAAGGGCATGAATAGAATTTAGAATGAGAGGACGCCACTTTGACTGAACTGGTTTCCGTTGTATGCGGCACACCCTCTCAATCCTGTACAAATCGCTCTGCAATGCTGTAGCCGCCATCCACGGGAATACTTACCCCGGTGACAAAATCAGATGCCGCGGACGCCAAAAACACGGCTGTCCCCACCAGGTCTTGCGGTTCCCCCCACCGGCCAGCCGGCGTCTTGCGGCGAATGGTTTCCCCCAGCGGGGTCGTCGGCATTCCACGCGTGAGATCTGTCTCATACCAGCCTGGCACGATGGAATTGACCTGGATGTTGTGGGGAGCCAGCTCGGTTGCCAGAGCACGCGTAAGCCCCAGGACCCCCGATTTCGCCGAGCCATAGTCGGCGAAATCAGGCGCGCCAAAGAGCGAGTAGATCGAACCGATGTTGATGATCTTGCCGCCATTCTCCTGCGCCACCATTGTTTTGGCGGCATATTTGGCGCACAAGAACGAGCCTGTCAGATGGGTGCTGATCACTGCGTCCCAATCTTCGCGGGACAGCTCCAGCACGGAACCGCCGCGAAACAGACCAGCGTTGTTGACCAGAATATCCAGCCGACCGAAGTGGTCCACGACCCGGGCAATAGTGCTTTGTACATCGTCCTCCTGGCGGACGTCGAGAGGAAATACAACGCTGGCATCGCCCAGTTCCTGAGCGATCGCTTTATTCTTTCCAGGATTGCGCCCCGTGACTGCAACGCGTGCGCCTGCTGCGCGGAACCCGAAAGCAAGAGCGCGTCCAAGCCCGCCATTACCGCCGGTAATGAGGACAGTTTTATCTTCCAGCGAAAACAATGAGAGTGTCATTTTTTATCTCCTTCTACGCCATCGTGTCGTTCCTGAAGCTCGCTCGCAGCCGCCCTGCCAGGGTACACATCGCGAAGCATCCCATGCAGCGGGCTGTGTTGGGTGACTAGATTACAAATGGTTGCTGACCTCGACCAGGTTACCGTCAGGATCTCTGAAGTAAACGGACAGGAGTCTCCCTGTTGCGCCTTCTCGTTCATCTGGACCGGCGAGAATGTCGATGCCCAGGCCGCGAAGCACATTTGCAAAGCTCTCTACTGGCTCGTCAGTCAGGATGCAGAAATTTCCGCTTCCCGGCGCCGTCTTGCGGGAGATGTCTGGGGCTGATATCGCATCCTGCAGGCTGATCTTGTTTGCCCCGAAGTGCAGTGACCACTTGCCCGGGCGCTCCTCTCGGGGCTGCATGCCGAGAACCTTCTCGTAAAACGCGATGGTGCGACCAACATCTCGTACACAAAGAACAATGTGATCAAAACCTGTAATCTTCATGAGAGACGTTTCAGTCGAACTTAACGATCATTTCACTGTTCTATTCATAATAAAAAAGCTTACCCTCTCTAATTCTTGCTGCTGATGTAAAAGGATGCAGCTGATTGGAAGTGGTACTCATGATATGGTACACCTCCGTGCCTGTAGATTTCAGGTAATCAGCGATGAGTGCTCTATGACATCTCCACCATACTGCTTCTGAACACATGACCGCTGCTCGCTTCTTACTTGCATACTCCAACAGTATGTCAACACCTTTACGAAATTCAGCGGTACTCATGTAATCAGCATATGCCTGGAACGATTTATTCTTCCATATTGTATTGACGGAATCTTTATTTTGTTTTCTTCTGCCTCCTAATTCCTTTAAGTGGACATAAAGAATATCGGCAGAGCTTAATGTATTCGATAGCTCCTCTTGATTGAAATGAGGGTATTTCGTAGAGCCTGGTAATTTCCTGACATCGAGTAGTATTTCTATATTATTCTTCTTCAATAACTCTATGAATTCATCTATTCCTCTATTTGAATGCCCTATTGTATAGATAACTACATCACTTTCAATTTTACTCATAATTACAATTATACGTTTCCCTTAACGGACCTAGCAGGCATTGTTAACCAGCCGCTTTGTCCTTGTTTAGTTCTTTGCTCATTTTGCGACTAAACGTTTGATACCCGAGACGTTCATAAAAAGAGATCGCATTCTGGTTAAATTCATAAACGTGCAGCTCGATGGAAGTCGCACCTTTCGCGCTTGCCCACTCTTGCATTTTATCCATAAGGATTTTTCCTATTCCGTGATTCTGGAACTCTGATTTTACAATAATGCCATCGACAATTGCATAACGCCGGGGGACAAAAACAGGAAGGGCAGGTGGATCCCTGACAATTGCGTGGACGAACCCAACAGGGTTCCCGCCTGCTTCTGCAACCAACAGGGCAACGTTCTCATCAGCGATAAGCCCCAAATAGTAATCTTTTTCTCGGGCCGCGCCGTTTGGCTTTTGGAACATATGTGGGAGATTGTCGCGATGCAAAGTGTCTCCTTCGTCGAATAGTTCGCACAAGGAGTTGTAATCGTCGACAGTTGCTTTACGAACGCTTATTTCCATAACACATTTCTTTCATCTTCGAAGCGCATAGTTCCTGCAAGGGGCTGGCTAACGGCTCGCGTCACCGTCCCCGTGGGTGGGACGAGATCACGCCATTTTGCCGGAGATCGGATGCGCGTCGCGCAGCACCCCCGAGGGTGCTTTGCCCGAGCGGGGCTGTTTTGGGCGGCATTCCTGCGCAATCACAACTTTCTGAAACCCAGCTGATGAAATAGATTCTCGGAGGGCTCATTTCCTTCCGTAATAACTGCCCTGACTTCAGGAAATCCTTTCTCTTTAAGTGCTTTCAACACGCGGGACAGGATTTGTCGTCCTATCCCACGCTGCTTCCATTCAGCTCGAACAATCAGATAGGCGATAATGGGCAATTGCCTTTCGCTCCATTCTGCGAGCAAACAGGCTCCAACCAGACGATCATCCACGAAAGCCAAACACGAGATTGCCAGCCAGGGCTGTCCGCCTCGCTTCCCTGCTAAATATGCCTGGACCTCGGCAAGGGCATCCTCGAGTGTCTCACCATCATCATCAATGGTACCGCGATAAGAATCTATCATCAGATCAGCGATAGCCGAGGCATCTGCCACCTGAACAGGCCTGAACTCAAGTGGCTCATCAACCCGAGATGCTGTTGATGATACGAAATCTTGCAATAGCAAGGTGTATTCGTAGCGTTTAGACATATAGCATCCTTCTATCAACCACCAGGCGGGATTGGGCACCATCCCGGCGCTCTCCCGGGACGAGACAACGCCTCTTTGCCGGAACCAACTTCAAGCCACACAAACTGCCTGACTGCCCGAAGGGCGTGCGCAGACTCCCACCACGCCAGCCCCGGCGCTGTTTGCTCTCATCATGAGACAGAAGCGGCAGAGTTGGTTTGGTCTGGCAGAACTGGGAATAAAGCCTGAATCTCCGGAGGTATTGCAATGGGTCTGCCAGTGGTCAATTCAACGAAGATCCATTGCGTCTCACCTTTGGCAATGACCTTGCCATTCGCCTTGCGAATAAACTCGTATTTGCGTAGCGCCCGCACACGCTTCATTTCTGATGCCCATGTGCGGACTTCAATTTCATCACCCAGATAAGCAGGAGCGAGATATTCAATCCGATGTTCGCGCGCATACCATCCAGTATTTTCTGGTGGTTTATATTCAGGGATTGACTCTCCGTGGCGGATGGCAGCATCCTGCATCCATTGGACATAGATAACGTTGTTAACATGACCATACTCGTCAATTGCGCTTTGCGTGACGGTGATCGTGTAGGTAAAGATTGGAGGGTAAGACATCCGATACTTCTACTCCTATGCAGATTGTTTAGCAAAGAACCGCCCAACGGCTGGCGTTATGCCCCGGCGTACCCTGCCGGGGTACTGGTGGGCGGGACGAGAGAACGCCGCTTTGCCGGAACCAACTCCAAGCCACGCAACCTGCCTGAAAACGCGGCGACTCCCACCACCATGGCTCCGGCGTACTTTGCCGGGGTTCGGGTGCACGCTGTGTTGGGCGCTCTCACGGCTTTTAAAACTCTTGTGGTTTAAAAGCCACTATTGCAATACCGAGGATACGAAAGCCTTCATCTAGAGTGGAAACTCTATGTTCATATTCAACGAAATCAGCATTTGTACTCTCAGGTTTTAAAATTATTTTATCGTCGTGCATTACTAACCGTTTTATTGTTGCGCTAGTATCAACACCGAGAATTTCTGCTATTACAATGTCACCATTGTTGGCGTTATTTTGAAGTCTAATCAAAGTGTAATCGCCATTATTTATTCCTGCGCGATTCATACTATTCCCTACGACTTTGACAATTGCATAGTTATGACTTTCATCGATAATCTGCTGTTCAATGGGTAAACCTAAACCAGCAACATAATATATTCGATCATTTATTCCTACTTGAAATATCTCTACGTAACCAAGATTTTTCTGGCTCGTGTCGAAAACATTGGGCCAGCCGCCTCTAGTCTCTCGCTTGATAGGCAATCTCAACGAACTCAAACGTTGCGCCTCGGCGATAGATTCCATAGGTCTCTCTACCCCTATTAGCAATTGTTTCCTAAGATTATTAGCCTTTTCTTCTTTATATTGTGTTTCAAGTTCTTTTAATCTCAACTCTTTTTCGTGTTTCCATTGTTTTTCTAGTTGTTGCTTATCCCTTTCCCATCGCAAATCATCTCTTTTACGGTCAAAACGATAGGTTATAAATCCGCCTATGATTCCTCCAAAAAGCAGACCGACAACCCCTGACACTATATAATCTAATAAGGATGTCAAATCAACAAATGGCATGTTATTCCTCAATTTTATTTCATGCTGACGACCTGCCAAGAAAGATTTTAGCTCGTTTAGTAACCAAGCGCCCAACGGCTGGCGTTTGCGAAGCACCCTGTGGGTACCCGCTGGTGGGTGGGACGAGACAACGCCACCTTGACGGAACCCACCTCAAGCCACGCAAAGTGCCTGAAAACGCGCATACCCCCAGACGTCGGGTGCACGCTGTGTTGGGCAGTTTTTTGGAATTACGAATCTTGTCCAGATTCATGAGCAGAACCTACTTGGTTGGCGCCAAACATCTCTGTGAATTGCCATTCTTGATAAGTGTCGCGGAGATAGGGTAGGTGTACAGCCCAATCAGAAGAAGTAAGAGGTGTAACAGGTTTCAGCATAATATTCTGCTCATCAAAGATGTGAAACCCCCACGAAAAACCGAGTAGCGGCGTTATGATGCGCCGATTTCCTCGTAAGGGGGATACAGCAAGAAAACTGTTTGCGATCCAATCGAGATCCACTCGTTCATCGCGGGAGGGCGCATCGAAGAGGGTGGGTATGATACCGTACCAGCAATAAGGCGTCGGAGACCGCTCATAGAGCTTAAACGGATCAAACGGGTCCATCTCAAACTGGTTTCCATGAAAGGCATTATCATCTGAGCGGACAAGTTGAACCCAGCCCATATAGCCTAAATATCCTGCCCCCGTGAACTCGATCGTTGCTTTGCAATTGGCAAGTCCTAACGCGCCATCCCAGGCGCCGAGAGCTGGCGGTGTATGAGTTGCTTCCAGCGTCACGCTGACGCGTCCCACCTGACCGTGATGCGTAAAAGGTATTTCCATTTACTTCTCCTCCTCCAGCACTACTTGAGAAAAATTTCATTTCTACTGCCCAACGGCTCGCGTTACCCTCTGGTGGGCGGGATTGGGCACCATCCCGGCGCTCTTCCGGGACGAGACAACGCCGGTTTGCCGGAACCAACTTCAAGCCACACAAACTGCCTGACTGCCCGAAGGGCGTGCGCAGACTCCCACCACGCAGCCCCGGCGTTCTTTGCCGGGGTTCGGGTGCACGCTGTGTTAGGCGCATTTTACCCTTCACCCAGCCCCATAGTTAGTAATGATCCAAGAATCGCGATTTGCATCCCAAGTCAAATGAAATTTCCAACGTGTGGGATTCGTATCTTCCCGATTTTGCCATTGAACATCGTAAAGAACGCTGTAAACGCGCTCTGTTGGTGATAAATCTGAGATCAGTTCGATCTCCAGAATTTCAATCGACTCCGCCGGTTCAAAGATGAAGTTTTGTCCAAATTTGCTGCTCAATACGGACGCTAGAGCCGATGAATCACTTCTCAACAAAGCATCAAAGTAAGCACGAATAACTGATTCTGGGTCATGGCGATCCACTGGAAAAGTAAAGGAGGGGACCTGTGTTGGTGGAAACGGTGATGCTGGTGGGAAAAGAGTAGCAGTAAGAGTGGATGTCGGAATTACCAGGGGTGTCTCAGTAAAGGTTGGTTGGACCGTCTCAATTATCTCAGTTGGAATCATCACAGATGTTGCCACAAATCCATTACAGGATGTAAGCATTGCTGCAACTAAGATCATGCCGAACATTGTTTTGCCAATGATCTTCATTTTTCCCTTGTCTTTGACTCACTCAGTGCCTAACTACGGTTAGTCGGACTCAAATCTAATTGCTTTTGGACTACATGCAAACTAATCCCCCAAATTAATATAGGAATTAGATTGCAGGGCTCGTACAAGCTATGCCTCGAAGTATATCAACCTTCAATGCCCCTGCACAGGAAACTTAAACCTGCCCGACCTTCCTTCTTCTCCACAATCTGTTAAATCAAAAATCCCGCCTTTCGGCGGGACTTTGTTGAAAGCCCCTTGGCAGTAACCTATTCTCCCAGCTTCGCCTGTATTGCATTCCAATCGGGTCCCTGGAGCATCAGGAACAAACATTGACCATCGCTCTTTTCTGCCCATACGTTACCGATAGTACGCTTCTCCCTTGAGTCATCATCGCTCCAGCGGTCAAAGCCTTTATATTCGATCACCAGAAAGCGACCATCCGTGAGTTCACAGACGAAATCCGGGTAGAAGCGATCTGTGGATGTTTGCAGCCAGAAGGAGTGTTGTGGGCGTCCTTCCAGATTATGAACCCAGCGCTTGATCTTTGGATGGTTATCCAGCAGCTGAGCGCACTGGTATTCCTCTCCCTGCGCTTTCATATCCCCGACAACGTGGTGATTGACAACGGCGTCTTTGCCGATCCAGTTCAGGGTGGGCATGGTAGAAAATAGGCTCCTATCAGGTTCGGTAATTGTACACAAAAAGTTTGTTCAATACTATGAAAAGCACGGACGCTCCGTATTGAAGTCGTCCGTGCCTGAGCAGGTTTTTGATTAACGAGCTGAGAATCTATTTGTTGTCGTATAACGCACCGGCAACTGCCGAAAAGAGCAGGATTAGCAATCCGGGGACAGGCTCAGGTGGCGCCCATCCGAGAAGCGTTCCTCCCAGCCCAAAAGCCCAGATCGGAAAAGCAATGGCGCTCAGAGTGACATTTGTGGTTTTTCCACTGCCCTCTATATTCCGCCATCGAAGCCAAATGGTAAGTCCCAGGCAAATCAACGTCCATACACCTTCCAGCCAGGGCATGTTAGGATTTGAGGCGCTCAACGACTTTCCAAGAGCATAGATGGAAATCACCTCGGCTGGAACGTGCAGAGCGACCTTGCTCAGAAAATCCTTTAGCTTATCCGTACTATTTGAAATAACCAAAGTCTGTCCGACACCATATAGCGTAGCCATTTATTTGCCTCCATTGGGATGACGTGCTCGATTGCCTATAGAAATGAGCATAGTTCGTTCAAATGACCTCCTTATTTACTTTGCTCTCCGAGACAGGAAACAGATACTGGTGAATTACCCAAATCCTGCTTAATATTATAGAACTATTAAAGTCTAAATACAAGCAGCAAGCTCTCTGTTCAGCCGAGTCGTGCTGGCGCAGGCAGGTGAGACTTTTGTTTGCCAATTGTAAAGTATTCGTAATGCCCTGCCCTCACAGGTTGCGGTACACTATCGAAAGCAGCGGGGAAGCATCTCGGGCAGCCCAACTTCCGTCAGACAGGGGTGACACATCGGACGTTTAGCCTGCTATCAAAACGATCTCCCCAGTTCAGCCCCCTCTACAGAGCAAGCAGTACAGGATCAGTACAGCATAAGTACAGAACAAGTACAGGACAAGTACAGAACTCCCGAACCTGGAGCGAACCTCACTAGACGCGAACAATTACCACTCCCTAGTTACCATTTACCACTTATCGCGGAGCATCCCCGTGGGACCAATTACTGCCTTTGGCTACCTAATCTCCACTCTCTAGGTCTCCCCATGTAACAAAATGTAACCGTATCGTCTATTGACATCCACCCTCTCATCGGTACAATAATAAGTAGTTGTTTCAACAACACCGCTAACTCTGTCATTGCGAGCGTAGCGAAGCAATCTCTCACGAAATTTCATGTGAAAACTGAGCAGGAGATTGCTCACCTGCACTGCGTGCATGCGCACACTTGCCCCGGACGCAAGTGCCGGGGAGTGTCGTCGGAAGAACACCTCCTCGCAACACCTGCACTCCCTGGCACCGTACGCCAGGACACACTTGCCCTGGGGCAGTGCCAGGGGGTGTGCGTGCCGGTGCAAGTGTGACGGTAAATGATGGTAGCGGGGTGTTTTTTTGAGAAAACTTCTATCTGTAGAGGAGAATTGGGTATGAACGTAAAGCGTTTATTGTTTTCTGGTTTCACGATTCTCGCACTGCTCTCGGGGGTCTTCGCACCATCACCTGCATTTGCCGACCACACATCTGATCCCACCAGCGTCACCATCGCCGGTTCCCTGCAATCCGAGCTGGGCTGTGCAGGCGACTGGGACGCCGCCTGCGCCGCCACACACCTGGCGTTCGACGCGGAAGACGGCGTCTGGCAGGGGAGCTTCACGGTCCCTGCCGGGGGCTGGGAATACAAAGCGCCGCTCAACGATAACTGGGATGAGAACTACGGTCTCAACGCCACGCTCAACGGGGCGAACATCCCTCTCAACCTGGGCGCAGCGACCTCCGTCAAGTTCTACTATGACCATAAATCCCACTGGGTGACCGACAACCAGGGCTCACGCATCGCCACCGCCCCGGGCAGTTTCCAGAGCGAGATCGGCTGTGCGGGCGATTGGGACCCTGCCTGCCTGCGCTCGTGGCTGCAGGACCCCGACGGCGACGGTATCTATACCTTTACCACCACCGCCATCCCTCCGGGCAGTTACGAGTTCAAGGTTGCCATCAATGAAGCCTGGGATGAGAACTACGGCGCAGGCGGAGCGTTGAACGGTGCGAACGTCCCCTTCACCATGTCGGTGGCGGGCAGCGCTGTCACCTTCCGCTTCGAGTCTGGCACAAACACCCCCAGCGTCGAAGTGGCAGCCTCAGGACCCCAGCCGGATAACAACGTTGAGTGGGATGGCTTGCGCCACGACTCTCGTGACACTCTCTACCGCACGCCCGGCGGCGCTGTGACGGCGGGAACAGAAGTGCTCATCCGCTTCCGCACGTTCCACAACGACGTGACCGGTGTCTCGCTGCGTCTCTTCGACCTGGAACTGGGTGCACGTTGGTCCGACTACGAAGATTCGGATTCACAGTGGACCTACAAGGCCCTGGCCAATGTAGAGGTCAATGACTCGCTGCGTCTGCGTGGTGGTTACAACCGCGCGACCCGCGCACCCA
>JAICQC010000458.1 GCA_025938055.1 Anaerolineales bacterium
AATAGATTGGAGGTTGCCGTTTTCATCTTCCACGTTCAGCCGCAAATGCTCCCGGTTCTTGCCGATCGTCGCCACGGATCGCAGGCTGACTTTGTGCGTCGCGAACGTGAGCGAAGGATTTCCGGGTCCGAACGGCGCGAGCGCTTCAAGCGAATCGGCAAATTCGAGGTCGATCTCATCCAGCCTCAGCCAGGCATCGATCTGCAGAGTCGGCTCCTGCCGGACAATCCTGCCTAACTGTGCTTCGATCGCTTTGCCAAGACCTTTACGAAACGCGTCGAGCCTCCAGGCTTCGAGAGCCAGCCCCGCCGCCATCGGATGACCGCCGAAGCCCAGCAGCAGGTCCTTCTGGGAGGTAATTGCCTCGGTGATATGCAGCCCTTCGACCGAGCGCGCCGAGCCGCGCAGGATACCGCTTTCAGATTGGTTTAGCAGGATGGTGGGTTTACGATACCGTTCGACGAGCCTGTTGGCGACGATCCCCACCACGCCGCCGGGCCAGTTTGGATTGGTCAGGATAATGACTGGCTCAGAGAGCAGGTCCGGGTTTTCACGCAGTTGACCCTCGGCAGCTTCATAGACCTGATTGGTCAACAGCCTGCGCTGTGCGTTCAGTCCTTCGATCTGGGTGGCGATCACGCGTGCACGCACGGGATCATGAGAGAGCAACAGGTCAACAGCCGGGTTTGCATCTCCCAACCGTCCCAGCGCATTCAGGCGGGGAGCAAACGTGAAGCCGACGGTTTCTTCGGTGAGAGATTCGAGGCTGGTGCCAGACAGTTCAGCCATCGTCCGCAAGCCAATGCGACCAGTGTTCCGCAAAACCTGGATGCCGCGCTGGACAAGCGAACGTGTCTCACCTTTGAGAACAGCGACATCGGCAATGAGTCCAAGTGCAACAAGATCTAGTAAGTCTGTAGTATTCAAACGACTGACCCCACTGGGGCGCTGCGCAGAGTCGTTACTACGTATTAACGCTTCGGCGAGTTTGTACGCGACGCCTACGCCTGCAAGGTTCGCCAGGACATGATCCTCACGCAGCAGCTTCGGGTTAACGATGGCTTTCGCATTTGGAAGCGTTGCCCCAAGGTCGTGGTGGTCTGTGACGACCACATCCACGCCGCGCGAGTTGGCGTACTCGACCGCTTCGTAGGCAGTAATGCCCGTGTCGCATGTGACGATGAGCTTTGCGCCGTTGTCGATGATCGGTTTGAGGGACTCGATATGCACGCCATGACTCTCCTTGCCGCGCACCGGGATGTAATAAACGACATTCGCCCCCAGCGCCTGGAACGCCTGCACAAGCACTGTCGTTGAGGTCTGCCCGTCCACGTCGAAGTCGCCCCAGACGCAAATCGCCTCGTTCCGGAGGATGGCTTCATTGATCCGCTCGACGGCAGGTTCAATGCCCGGAAACGCTGTGGATGGGATCGAATCAGGATGAAGGAAGGCGCGCGCCTCCTCAGGCGTGTCGAAGCCGCGCCGGACGAGGGTCTGCGCGATGAGCGGAGGCAATCCCAAATCCGCGAACGAGGCGGGAACCTCCACGGGAGGCGGATCGATCCAGCGAGTCATTCCCGTGATTATAACGGCTATCATTTTTCAAATTTCCCTCCTCCAGCCCCTTGACTCTGACAGTGTGTCAGAGTGTATATTCAGCGCATGTTCAAGATTGGTGAATTCTCTCGCCTCAGCCGCGTGTCCGTGCGCATGCTGCGCCATTATGATCAGCTTGGTCTGCTGACGCCCTCACAGACCGATCCCTTCACAGGCTATCGTTATTATTCCGCAGAGCAGCTGCCGCGCCTGAACCGCATCCTTGCACTGCGCGGGCTGGGCTTTTCGCTTGAGCAGATCTCCGGAATGCTGGAGGATGACCTCTCCACAGATCAATTACTGGGGATGTTGAAACTCAAACGTGCAGAAGTCGAGCAGCAGATGTTGATGGAACAGCAAAGACTGGCGCAGTTGGAGGTTCGTATACGGCAGATGAGCGAGTCTCCGGCTCATGACACGTACGATGTGATCGTGCGCGACGTCGAGCCGGAACTGACTGCCACATATCGCGAAGTCGCTGCGGACGATGACCGCATCCAACAGATGTTCGATATGGTGGAAACCTATGTCGCCGGGTTTGAAGGAGCCCGAGCGGATAAGCCTCCATTCTCGATCTATTACGACGATGAATACCGTGAAAAGGATGTGGATGCCGAGATTGCAGTGCCGCTGAAATATGCCATTCCGGAAAGTGAATCCATCCGCGTGCGCCAATTGCCGCGGCTCTCGAATGTGGCGTGCGTGGTCCACGTGGGGGAGTATTCGGATATTTATCAGGCATATAACGCGCTGCTTTTCTGGATCGAAGCGAACGAGTATCGAATGGTGGGTCCGATCCGCGAGGTCTATTTGCGCTACGGTGCAGATGGTCTGGACTTCGAATTGCCGCCCACCTATCTGGCAGGTGACAAGCACGAATACGTGACCGAACTTCAATTATCCGTTGCCTCTGGAAAGAAATAGGAGATTTTGTATGCGTTACAAATTACTTGGCAGAAGCGGTCTGCGCGTGTCTGAGCTGTGTCTTGGCACCATGACTTTTGGCGATGACTGGGGCTGGGGCGCACCGAAAGACGAAAGCCGGAAGATGTTCGATGCCTTCGCAGAGGCAGGCGGCAACTTTATCGATACAGCCAACAACTATACGGACGGCACGAGCGAAACGTTCATCGGCGAGTTTACGAAAGCGGATCGCGATCATTTTGTCATCGCCACGAAATATACGTTGACCGAATTTGCCACAGACCCGAACTTTGGCGGCAATCATCGCAAGAACATGCGCCGATCGGTGGAGGGAAGTCTGCGCAGGCTGGAAACGGATCACATTGACCTGTTGTGGCTGCACATGTGGGACGGGATGACGCCCGTGGAAGAGGTGATGCGCGCCCTGGATGATCTCGTCCGCGCCGGAAAAGTTTTGTATGTAGGCATCTCCGACACACCGGCATGGGTGGTCTCCCAGGCGAACATGCTGGCAGACCTGCGCGGCTGGTCGCGATTTGTGGCATATCAGGGCGCATATAGTCTTGCCAGCCGCGCGCCCGAGCGGGATATCCTACCGATGGCGCAGTCGATGGAGATGACATATATGCCCTGGGGAATCCTGGAAGGCGGTGAGATCACAGGTAAATACAATTCTGCGACACCATCGGATGAGCCAAAACGTTCCCAGGATACCAGCGAGCGGATCAAGAAGATCGCCGCGGTGGTGATGGACCTCGCCGAAGAAACGGGATATACACCTTCGCAGGTCGCCATCAACTGGGTGCGGCAAAGACCCTATCAGATGATCCCCATCGTCGGCGCGCGCAGCGAAAAACAGTTGAAGGAAAATTTAGGATGCCTGGACGTTGAATTGACTATGGAACAGATCGAGCGCTTGAATAAGGCCAGTCCAATTGACCTGGGATTCCCTCATTCCTTCCTGGATTCCGATCATGTGCGCGGGTTGATCTTCGGGAAGACGTACCTACAAATTATCGCAAATCGCGGCTAGAAGAAGGAGTTGAGATACACGAAAATTTAAACTACTGATTTTTGAAAATTAAAAGTCTCACTTTTCCGTGAT
>JAICQC010000520.1 GCA_025938055.1 Anaerolineales bacterium
AGCGCCCCATCCGGGCCAATTTCCAACCCATACGGATTGCGGAACCCCCAGGCGACGACCTCAAGGTTTGACCCATCGAGATTCGCACGCAGGACCGCTCCATTGCACTTAGGGTCACCCGGCACGGTAGAACCGGCAGGCTGCGTGGTGCCGAACGCCGAATATGGACTTGTCTCGACTGTCTGCTCCCCCTCCTCAAGCGGATTATCGGATACGAAAGTTTCGCCGGTCAGGACGATGTCCTCACAGGGTACATCATGCAGCTGGCGGAGCTCTGGTTTCTTAAGCCAGCCAAACACAGCATTATCTTCACCGACCACAGCAGAGTTGGTCACCGTTCCGATACTCA
The DNA here is from genome assembly GCA_025938055.1 of Anaerolineales bacterium. The sequence continues at coordinate 350 of JAICQC010000520.1, forward strand.
GATACATTACATCGTCCTGGAAAACCAATTGATTAGCCTGATGATCTCCCTGCCCCGGTAGACCAGTGATGAGATTTTGAAGCTGTCCGCCTTCTTCAATGATGGAAACCGTCCCTGCGTGGACGACATACACCTGTCCATCATGAAAAGCGACTGCGGTTATGGGCAACTCATTTCCAAAAACACGGCCTTGTGTGAGCACAGTCTTTTCCCCATTCGATTCAATGCGAGTGACCTTCGGCTCGCCCCCGCTGCCATAAGCGCTTTCCGCAATCAACATCCGGCCCTGATCATCAAACGCGACCATCGTGGGAGCGTCGAGGCCATCCACTGCGACTTCTACTTGAAAGCCGTCCGGCACATCTATATCGGCTGGACGAAGAGGGCGAGATCCCGAGCAGGCAGTAAGAAACAAAACTATAACAGACACGAGCCGTAGGAAACGAGTCACAGATTACTCCTTTTATATGACCAACACCATGCAACGACCCCATACGCCCATGTTCTCGACCTATACATGCTGCGCTGCTAACGGTCGATGGGGATCATGATGGAGAGTAGCAGATTTTTCTTTGATCGAAGCCATTAGCTGGCCGTGTGCTGTGATGAATTTTTCAATCCCCTCGTCTTCCAGCTGCTGGGTAATGGCATCCAGTTCTATGCCGACTACTGAAAGTTCATTTAACATCTGGTGAGCTTTATGTACTTCTTGATCCAGAGTTTGCTCTGGATGTCCATGGTCGCGGTAGGCATTCAGCGTTTCAACGGGGATAGTGTTGATGGTGTCGGGCCCGATCAGCGCTTCTACATACTTCGTGTCGCTGTAAGCTGGGTTTTTCGTGCTGGTGCTTGCCCATAACAATTTTTGGGTGCGCGCGCCGCTGTTTGCCAGCCTGGTGAAGCGATCACCACTGAACATTTCTTTGTACATCTCATAAGCTATTTTGGCAGAAGCAATCGCTATTTGCCCATGCAAACGCTCAGCGACACCCGCCTGTGGGCTATCCCTCTTCATTATCTTTTCAAGTAGCGGATCAATCAGAGTATCGATACGGCTAAGGAAAAAACTGGCGACAGAGGCTACCGGCTTGAGAGGCTTTTTCTTGGCCGCTAAGATTTCCAACCCCCCAATATAGGCATCTGCTACCTCCCGGTAGCGAGGTAAGCCGAACAGGAGGGTGATATTGACATTGACCCCCTCTCCCGTGAGCTCACGGATTGCCGGGATACCTTCCGCGGTCGCTGGCACTTTGATCATCACGTTGGGGCGGTTTACCCGGATCCACAGTTCGCGGGCTTCTGCGATGGTGCCTTCGGTATCGTGTGCTAACCCCGGGGATACCTCCAGGCTGACAAAACCGTCGCGACCATCCGTGCGATCATACGTTGGACGCAGGAGATATGCCACATGCTGGATATCTTCCACAGTGAGCAGCCGCAAAATCTCCTCAGGGGTCTCTCCGCTTAAGCCTAGGGCTCGGATTGACTCATCGTAGTCGTCACTTCCTGTTATTGCTTTCTCGAAAATCGAAGGGTTGGAAGTCACGCCGCTGACGCCATCCTGCTCAATCCACTTCTGGAGCTGACCGGAAGAGATCGTGCCTCGGCTGATAAAATCCATCCAGATGCTTTGACCAAATGACTCCAATTCCAATAAGGGATTGCTTTTCATTTGTTCGCTCCCGGAAGAACCATCGATGCAGCCTGCCCGTCCTTGCCAGACAATCTGCCTTTTAGATCGGAGGCGCTGAAGGGTCCCCATGCACTGAGCAGGGCACGTGCTTCGGGCACAGAGTCCCAGACGTTCCACAACAGAACGCCGTGCACACGACCTTCGTCCAGGTAATAGATCACGCCCTTCTTGAAGGGTTCCTCCCAATCAGCTACAGTTTCCAGCTTGCTATTTAATTCTCCCACTGCCTCATAACCCAATTCAAACAGGTCTGAGTAGAACATGGGCACATGGGTGTAGGGCTCATTTGCGCCTGCCATGTTTCGACCTGCCAGTTTCCCCATTCTGAGCGCATTATCTTCGTGTTCTACGCGCACACCCTTTCTCAGCGCCGAATGGAAGAATCTTGCCACATCGCCTGCCGCAAAAATATCGGGGGCAGAAGTCAGTAAATGCTCGTTGACAACGATTCCATTCTCCACTTGCAGCCCAGCCTGCTGTGCGAGTTCAAGGTTCGGGCGAATCCCAATTCCGGCGATCACTCCATCCACCTCGAAAGCGCGACCGCCTTTGGTCAGGACAGTAAAGCGATCCCCAACCTGTTCAACGCTCTCCACTAGATCACCGGGCACAACCTCCACACCTTTCTCGCGATAATACTCATTCAGAAACCCCGCAAGCTCAGCGGGGTAAATATTTGCACCAATGGCATCTTCAGGAAAAACCATCACGACCTTCTTACCGACTATCGTCAGCGCGGCGGCAATCTCTGAGCCGATGAATCCCCCGCCAATCACAAGGAATCGCTCGCCGCGCTCACTCAGAGCGCGTAGACGCTTGTAATCCTGAAAGTCGCGATAATAAATGATATTGTCATCGCCAAAAGGCAAACGGATCGGGGAGCCGCCCGTAGCCAGCAGCAGTTTGTCGTACGTGTATTCCTCTCCA